>DATHOK010000202.1:0-17301 GCA_035484995.1 Verrucomicrobiia bacterium
CTGGCGGAAGAGCAGACCGGTGCAGATAAGGGAAACGATGATTCCCGCTGTTCCTACAGACAACAGGAATTTCCGTCCTTTACGATCCACCAGCATCACGCCGCCAATGGTGACGAGGAAGTTGACAACGGTGAAGAGAACGTAGCCCCAATGAGCCTGAACATCGGAAAGGCCGCTCTGCAAGAGGATGTTGGTGTTGTAGCCGATGATGGAGTTGATGCCGGTGGCCTGGTTGCACGCAAGAATCACACACGCCAGCACAAACGGGACCACATATTTTCGGCGCAACAGCGATTCCTTTACCTTGGTACCGGTTGAGGTCTGGGCTTGCTCCGCGGCGGCAGCTTGTTCCATCTCCTTAAGTTCGAGGTTCGCCTGCTCGGTCGTCCTCGAACGAAGCAGCGCCGAGTGGGCTGCATCGCGTTGGCCTCGACGCAACAGCCAGCGCGGGGATTCCGCGACCATTAAGCTGCCGATCACAAAGAGAATGCCGGGGGGCAGGGAAACCCAAAAAATGCTACGCCAGGCTGTGTCTTTAAATGCGATTAGCCTGACAGCGTCGCCGAGTTTCGCCACTTGGTCGACGCGAAAACTGAAATACATGCCCACGAACGCGGCCGCGGTGATGCCCAGTGTGAGCAGCCATTGGAAGATGCCCGTACCCTTCCCGCGACTTGAAGCCGACAGACACTCCGCCAGATAGAGCGGGACCACGACACCAATCAGGCCGGCGCTGATTCCCTGTAAAAGGCGACCAAGAATTAGAGGCTCATAACCGTGCGAGAGCGCAATCATCGGAATGCTAATGACAAAGAGCACGCCGCTGAGCGTCATTAGAAGTCTGCGTCCCATCCAGTCGGCGAGCAAACCGGCGAACAGGGTCGAGATCACACTGCCGAGCAGGACGGCGGCAACCACGGTCGAAAGCTGGCCCGCATTCAAACCAGACGTGGCCTCCAGGTACGGCAGCGCGCCGGCGATGATGCCGACATCGACCCCGTAAAGTAATCCGCCAAGTCCCGCTACCAAGAGGAGGAAGCGGTTGTAACGAATTTTTTCGTGTTGTGCCACAGTGCTGGCCCTTTCGCGCGATCGCAAAGATTCCGAAAATTTATTCCACGCGAGAATACTACGGCCAAGCGATGAGAGATGAATCTTTCTCACTCACGGACGAGAGTTGGAAACAGAAGTGCCTTTGAACGAGACAAGCGCCGAAGCCAGTCCTAGAGACTAGGCGCTAACCTGGATGGAGATTAGCTCTGGGTTGCAGCGGGAATTCTGGATGGACTTGACGGCGTCCTCCGCCGTAAATCGGCCCATAATCAGCGCCAGCTTGCGGTCGGTTGTGGTCTGGATGGGAGTGCGGTCAATGCGCTGCACATATTCCGGAGCGCGAGTGCCGCTGCGGTTCACTTTCACAAGAAACTTGGTGTTCTTCATGATTTTTTCCTCCAGGCTCGCGCGTTAAACGCAGATGTCAAAACGAGGGCAAACCACACGATAGTCCCTTGCCAGTTAACAGTGTTATTTCCGATCACTCTTTCAAGAACGCAAAACGCTGGAAAACTTCAGATTGGGCTGAATTACTGCCGCAAGCGTGAAAGAGTAAGAAGAGATATTTCCCCCAGCTATAATACTAAGCCCCTGCCGAAGCGTTGTCAACCTGCAAACCAGGTGAGTACTCGTGCAGTCTGCATTCCTGTTGTTCCTATTCTTCGGGGCCTCATCCTGAGCGCAGCCGCTTTTCAGGCGGAGCGAAGGATCTCGCGCGCGGGTCAGGCCGCCCGTCAGCGAAGGCTGAAGGAGATCGCTCACCGGCTGAAGTACGCCGGTTTTCGGGACGACGCCTTCTAAGACAGAGACTGGGAGTCGAACTGCACCCACTACCACAAGGCGAGATCAGGGCTGCAAGATCTGGCCAGCTTGGGGATGAACCCGCTGGTCTTTGATTTGGCTGGCGTCCCAGCCGCCGCCGAGAGCTTTGACCAGATAGACGGAGCTGACCATCTGCTGGCCGAGCAACTGCGTTTCCAGACGCTCGCTGGCCAGCAGCGTCGTCTGCGCGTTGATTACGTCGAGGTAGCTGGTCGCGCCACCGATATAACGATTATTAGCGATCACGAGAGCGCGGCGGGCGTCGTTGACGGCAGCTCCTTGTGTGGCCAAGGCCTGGGAGAGGGTACTCAGATTGCTGATTCCGTCTTCAACTTCCTGAAACGCCGTGAGCACGGCCTGGCGGTAGTTGGCCACGGACTGGTCATACGCCGCATGGGCAGCGGCCAGGTTAGCGCGATTTCGACCGCCTTCGAGAATGGGCTCCAGAGCATCTGCGCCCAGAGACCAGAAGAGGCTTGGAGCATTGAGCAGCGAGCCGAGATCGCGGCTTTGCCATCCTCCCGAACCGCTTAGCGTGATGTGCGGATAGAAGGCTGAACGAGCGATTCCGACTTGCGCATTTTCGTAAGCCATCAGGCGTTCTGCCGTGGAGATGTCAGGCCGGCGTTCCAATTCGTCGGAGGGCACTCCCAGCGGCACCGGCGGCGGCGTGGCGCGCAACGGCGCTACGGGCAAGCTAATGCTGGAGGCTGGCTGCCCGACCAGCACTGCGATGGCGTGTTCACACTGTGCGCGCGATTCTTGTACGAGAGCCAGCTGCGATACTGTGGAGTCAAGCAGAGCAGCCTGCTGCGCCACTTCAAGTCCGCTGGCGATGCCTCCATCGTGGCGATTTGTGACCAGATTCAGGCCTTTCTGCTGGTAGTCCACGGACTCCTGCACTACTTCGAACTCGGCGTCCAGTTCGCGTAGCGTGAAATAGTCGGCAGCGAGTTCAGCAGTCAGCACCAGCTGCACGTTCTGCAGGTCGGCGGCGCTGGACTGTAGAGAAGCGTTGGCTGCTTCCACGTTGCGCCGCACGCGCCCGAAAAGATCCGCCTCATAGCTCAACGAAAACGGAATTGTGTAGATGCTCTGGGTGTACCCAGAGACGGGCGGCGCTTGGCCGTCCAGGGGACGATTCGCGCCCGCGTACTCTCGCAACGCACCGGGATCAGCTGAAAGCTGTGGGAACATATCCGCAGTGGCTACGCGCGCCAGGGAGCGTGCCTGGTCTAAGCGGTCGCGCGCGGCCACCAGAGACTGGTTGGCCTGGAGTAATTGTTGTTCGTATGTATTGAGCGCCGTGTCGTTATAGATTTGCCACCACGCGCCTTTGGGAATCGAATCTTTGGGCGCGGCTTGCTGCCAGGGAGGTTGCGTCTTCCACGCATCCGGCGCCGGCGCTGGAGCCGGCGGCCGGCTGTAACGCGGACCCACGGTGCATCCCGCGGCAAATCCGAGCAGCGCGAGAGCGGCCGAGATTGCGGCTCGTTTCACGATCCGCTACCTTTCTGCTGGCTCGGCGACGGGGATTGAGCAGGCTTCTGCGCCACGATCACCTGTTGCCCGTCTTCGAGCGAATCTGCGGGATTGATCACGACCTGGTCGGTGGGGGTGACTCCGCCGAGAATCTCCAGCGTCGTGCCGTAGTCCCGTCCAATGTTGATGGGGCGCAACTGAACCTTGCCGTCGGGACCGACAACCGCGAGGCGCGCGCCCTCGGAGCGGAACAGCATTGCATTTACGGGAACCGTAACCTTGTTTACACCAGAACCGACCGCGAAGTGCACCTCACCGAACGAGCCGGGCAATAAACGCCCGTCTTTGTTAGGTACGTCGACCTCCGTGAGCAGAGTGCGCGTAGATGGATCAATGGCCTCCGCCGTGCGCACCACCTTGCCGAAGAACTTTTCGCCGGCGAACTCCTGCAGCGTAACAGCGGTCTTGGCGCCAACCTTGATAAACGGCGCGTACGCCTGGGGCACGCTGGTATAAACCCGCAGAGGATCGACGCGCGCCATGCGAAACAGTTCGGTGCCCGCCGTACCTGAGCCGGCGTTGATCAGCGCACCGGGGTCGACGTTACGGCGTGTGAGCACACCTGTGAATGGCGCGTAGACGTCCTTGAAGCCCTCCAACTGCTCGAGGCGCCGGACGTTCGCCTCAGCGGCAGATAGGTTGGCCTGGCTCTGCTTATATCCGCTTGCGTACTGATCCGCTTCCTGCGCGGAGACGGAGTCGGTCTTGCGCAGGTTATCCCAGCGGTCAGTGGTAATTTTGGCGATGTCCATCTGCGCCAAAGTTTGCTGACGCGTGGCGCGAGCCTGGTTCAGTTCCTGATCCACCTCAGGGGTGTCGATCTTCGCCAGCAACTCGCCTTTGGTTACCTGGCTGCCAATGTCCTTGTACCATTGCAAAAGGTAGCCGTTCGTTCGGGCGTAAATGGGAGACTCCACGTAAGCCAGCAGAGAGCCGGGCAGAACCAGATCCTCATCGGGCTTTTCCGATTGTGGGTAAACCACGGCGACGGTTGGTACGGTCTCGCGTTCTGTCTCGTTGGCCAAAGCGCGCTCGTGGGTTGCGTGGTCCCAAAGAGTGAGTGCACCAGCGATCAGCAGCACGAGCAAGGCGACGCCCACCACCGTCAGAGCCTTAGCTGGAGGCGCGGGGGGGACATCAGGCGGCTTCTCGATCGCCGGGGGTTGATGCCGGGCGTGCTGCTGGATCGCGGCGATCTCTTCGTCGCGTTGGGCCTGTGGGCTCAGCGCGTGATGCTCCTCGCTTTGCATCGGCTGCCGCGGAACTTCGGCGTCATTCTGCCCGGTTCGCGCGGCATCCGGTTTAGATTTGTTCTCTTCGCTCATGCTCGACTCCAATTCACTATTTGAGCCACTTATAACTACGTTAACCCTGGCGCGCCCGCTTGGCTTCCCGGCGGCTATGGAAAATGGCGAACACGCTGGGTACAAAAAATAAAGTGGCGACGGTGGCAAACAGCAGCCCGCCGATTACGGCGCGGCCCAGTGGCGCGTTCTGCTCGCCGCCTTCGCCAAAGCCCAGTGCCATCGGAACCATGCCAATGATCATAGCCAGCGCAGTCATCAGCACGGGCCGCATGCGGGTATATCCGGCAGCGACAGCGGCTTGTACGGCGGGAATGCCCTCGTCCATCTGTTCGCGGGCGAAGCTAACCATCAGGATGGAATTGGCGGTGGCTACACCCATGCACATCACCGCGCCGGTGAGCGACGGCACGCTCAGCGTGGTGCGGGTCAGCAGCAGGAACCAGCAGATTCCCGCCAAGGCTCCGGGCAACGCCGCGATGATGATGAAGGGATCAAGCCAGGATTGAAAATTAATGACGATCAACAG
The DNA here is from genome assembly GCA_035484995.1 of Verrucomicrobiia bacterium. Classification (GTDB taxonomy): domain Bacteria; phylum Acidobacteriota; class Terriglobia; order Terriglobales; family Acidobacteriaceae; genus Sulfotelmatobacter. Next base: position 5,251 of record DATHOK010000202.1, read on the forward strand.
ATAGACGAGCAGGATGGCGCCAACTAATCCGATGCCCAGTCCGATGAACGAGGAGCGCATGGTAACCACCTGCCCGCGGACCACGATGTTAGTGCCGCGCGGCAAATGGCCATCGAACGTCTTGAGCACTTTGGCCGTGTCCGCGGCAACCGCGCCCAGATCGCGATCCTGCGTGCTGGCGTAAACGTCAATGACCGGCTGCACGTTGTAGTGGTTCACCGTAGCTGGCCGCGCCACCGGAGCTACCTGCACCAGATTGCTGAGCAACTGCGGTCCCTGCTGCGAGATCACAGGTATGGCCATCAGGTCCTGCATGCTGGTCATACGGTATTGCGGCGATTGCACTGCTACCTGGTAAGTAACGTCGTTTCGCGGGTTGAGCCAGAAATTGGGTGCCGTCTGGAAGCTGCCGCTCAGCGAAACCAGCACGCTCTGCGCCACGTTGTTAGCCGTCAGCCCCACCTGCGTGACCCGTGTGCGCTCAATGTCCATGTGCAGCGTGGGCAGAGAAAGCAATTGCTGGACATGTACATCGGCGGCGCCGGGAATGTGCCGCATTTTGTTCGCGATCTGCTGTGCGATCAGATAACTGCTTCCCATGTCCGTGCCCACCACTTGCACATCGATGGGTGCGGGCAGACCGAAGTTCAGAATTTGTGAAACGATATCGGCCGGCTGGAAGAAAAACTCGACTCCGGGAAAGCGCTGCGGCAACGCTTCGCGCAGATGCCGAATGTAGCCCGCCGTCGGATGATGATGCTCGGGATCGAGAGCGATCAGGATCTCCGCATCGCTGGTGCCAATGGTTCCGTTCGAGCTGTAGGACTGGTTGATGCCGGAGTTCGGCAGACCGATGTTGTCGAGAATCGTCTGCAGTTCATTCTTTGGAATCTCCTGCCGCAATACAGCCTCGACCTCGTCACAGAGCCGCGCTGTCTCTTCCACGCGCAGTCCGGGACGCCCGCGTACATGCAGGCGCAATTGGCCCGCGTCCACCTGCGGAAAAAAGTCCTGTCCCAGAAACGTGAATATCCCGAGCGAGAGCACGCAGAAGATCAGGAAGAAAAGCATAAACGCGACGCGGTGCTCTAGCGTCGTTTCGAGCAACTGCTCGTAGCCCCGCCTGAAGTCCTCAAATTTTCGCTCGAAGCCGCGCTGGAAGCGACCGAGGAATGACTTGGGTTCTTCCGCGCGATGCTCGTGGCCGCGCATAATGAACATGACCAGCGTGGGAATAAGGGTTCGCGAGAGCAGATAGCTGGCCAGCATGGCGAAGCTTACGGCCTCCGCCAGGGGCACGAACAAAAATTTTGCCACGCCCGCCAGAAAGAACATCGGCACAAACACGATGCAGATGCTGAGTGTGGAGACTAAGGCCGGGACGGCGATCTGCTGCGCGCCGTCAAGGATGGCCTGCCTCATCTCCTTGCCCATGGCGAGGTTGCGCTCGATGTTTTCGATTTCCACAGTCGCGTCGTCCACCAGGATGCCGACCGCAAGCGCCAATCCTCCCAGCGTCATGATGTTAATCGTCTCGCCTATCGCGCCCAGCATGATGATCGAGACGAAGATCGAAAGCGGAATGGAAACGGAAATGACGATGGTGGGACGCCAGTCGCCGAGGAAGAGCAGAATCATCACGGCGGTAAGAGCCGCCGCAATCAATCCCTCACGCAGCACGCCCTGGATCGAGGCCCGCACAAACAGCGACTGGTCGAACAGCGCGGTGATTTTCAGTTCCGGAGGCAGCGACTGTGCCGCTTGCGCCACAATCCTCTTGATCCCAGAGACAATTTCGAGCGTGGAGGCGTTGCCGATCTTGTAGATCGACATCAGCGCCCCTCGGTTGCCATCCTGGCGCACGATGTTCGTCTGCGGCGAAAATCCGTCGCGGATGTGGGCAACATCGCGCATGTAGAGGGTGGCCCCGTTGACGGTCTTGACCGGCAGATCGTTCAACTCGGCAATTGTCCCTGGCGTTCCATTCATCTCAACGTTGTATTCCACCGGGCCGAGCTTGATGGTGCCGCTGGGGAGAATCAAATTCTGAGCATTGACGGCGTTGACAATGTCGTTCGGAGAGAGACCGTAGGCTTGCAACTTCGGCAGGTCCAGGTCCACTTGAATCTGGCGAATCTTTCCGCCGTAGGGATAAGGCGTAGCCGCTCCCGGCACGGTAGCCACATAATTACGCAGGAAATTCTGCCCCAGATCGAACAGTTGTTGCTCAGGCAGAGTCTTGCTGCTCAGTCCGAGCTGTACGACCGGGGTAGTGGAGGCACTATAGGAGATGATCAGAGGCGGCACCGTGCCGGGCGGAAGGCCGCGCAAGGTGGTCTGGCAGATTGCGGTGATTTCTGCGATGGCGCCTTGTACGTTCGTGCCCGGACGAAAAAAAACCTTGATGACGCCCAAACCATTCACCGACTGAGATTCCTGGTGCTCGATGTCGTTGACGGTGATGTTTATGCCGCGTTCGGAATTGGTCACGATGCGGTCAGCCATGTCCTGCGGCGAAAACCCGGTATAGGACCAGACCACGGAAACTACCGGAATATTGATATCAGGGAAGATATCTGTGGGGGTGCGGACGACCGTGACCCCGAACAGGACAATGATGACGATCGCCATTACGACGAAGGTATAGGGACGCCTTAGAGCTAACGCAACAATCCACATTGCTTAGGCACCACTCCAAGAGTTCGAATGAACAAGAGTAAAAGGGACTACACTGCCCGGACGCGACGAGGAATCCACAAGCGCTTTTTAGATTCGATACTAAGCGTATTGGATTCTAAAGCACTCCGTCGATTATATGTTAGGGTAAGGGCATGCGCCAGAAGTCTTCGGCTCATCGCCAACGCGGCAGAAGCCGCGGCAAGCGCCCTCCCGGCCGCCCGCGCAGTGAACAGGCCCGACTGGCCATCCTGCGCAGCACGTTGAAACTTCTGGGGAAAAGTGGTTTTTCCGAACTGACTATTGAAGCGGTGGCAGCTCACGCCGGAGTCGGCAAGGCAACGGTGTACCGCTGGTGGTCCAACAAGGCCGCGCTCATCGCAGATGCATTCGCCGGCAGCACAACCCGGAAGCTCCGCTTCCCGGATACCGGCTCGGTCCGCACTGACATGAGCCAGCAGATGCGTCAGCTGGTCAAGATTTTCTGTAGCCGGCGTGGACGAATTGTTTCTGCAATTCTCGGCGGCGGCCAGAGTGATCCGGACCTCATCGCCGCGTTCCGCGAGCGCTTCCTCTGGCCGCGCCGCCAGGAGGCCTACGCCACGCTCCGGCGCGGGATTCTACGCGGCGAACTCCGCAGAGATGTGGATATGGACCTGATTCTTGATTCCCTTTACGGTCCTATTTACATGCGATTCCTAATACGGCACGGCAAGCTGACTCCTGATTTCGTCGACAATCTCTGCGAACTGGTCTTAGGCGGGGCGCGTCCCCCAAAATGATCGAGTTAACCTAGGCACGTTTTCCCCCTCGTTCGGACAGGTACGAGGCTGCCCGGCCTCCAACCAAGGCGTAGTCCATCTGGACCCTCTCCTCATGCCCTTTCGGAACTTTCCCGAATGATTGTCCGAGCGCAAACTTGCCCTTCAACTAGGAGTGGACGAAATACAGCTTCGTCAATCACTTATGGGCCACGCCCCCACTCGTTGGAAAGCGGTCGTGATTGTGTTGGCTCTGGCGACTATGGTCGGTTGCCAGGGACTGAGCACGAGCAAGTCCAGCGTGCAAAGTGCGCAGAACCAACTGCTCGGTACGCTGACTGCCGGACCAACCAGCGTTAGCTTCGGCAATGTCCAGGTGGGGACCAGCCAAGCCCAGTCCGACACATTGTCAAACACCGGAGTAACCAATCTCACGATCAGCCAGGCAGCCGTTACCGGGCTTGGTTTTAGCACCACTGGTTTAAGTCTGCCCTTGACTCTGATTCCGGGGCAAAGCACGAGCTTTAGCGTGGTCTTTGCTCCCGAGTCGGCCGGCAGCGCCAGCGGGACTCTGGTGCTCACCGACAACGGCTCGAGCAGCGCCGTGAGCCTGGCTCTTTCCGGGACGGCGGTCGCCGCGGGCAGTCTTTCCGCAACCCCGACGAGCTTTAGCTTCGGCAATCTGCAGGTGGGCACGAATCAGACACAGACCGAAACCTTGAAAAATACTGGAGGCGACAGTCTCACGATTTCTCAGGCGACGGTTAGCGGCGCGGGTTTCAGCTATACCGGTCTGAGCCTGCCGCTGACCTTGGCGGCAAACCAGAGTGCGACATTTGGCGTAGTTTTCGCGCCGACAACTGCGGGCGCGAGTAGTGGAAGTGTGGCGCTCACCGTAAGCGGATCGAGCACCGCGGTTGACATTGCCCTTTCTGGAACAGGAGTGGCGCCGGCTACCCTCACGGCAACCCCTGCGAGCCTGACATTCACCAACATCACGGTGGGTCAGAATCAGGCGCAAACCGAAACAGTGAAGAATATCGGCGGCGAAAATGCGACGATCTCTCTGGCGACGGTGACCGGCACCGGTTTTAGCATCTCGGGAATATCCGTTCCAGTGACCTTAACTCCTGGGCAAAGCGCCTCTTTCACGGTGACCTTTGCGCCTGGTTCTGCGGGCAGTTTTCCAGGAAGCGTTGCAATCGGTTCGAATGCCTCGAATCCTGCCTTGAGCATCGGTCTGACCGGATCTGCGGTTACGCCAACTCCAGGCACATTGGCCGTGAGTTCCGTGAACGTTGGAAGTGTCGTCGTCGGGACGAGCGGAACTCAAACCGGGACGCTAAGTGCCACCGGCGCGAGCGTATCCGTATCCTCGGTCAGCTTGAGCGGCGCCGACCCTTCCGAGTTTTCGATCAGCGGCCTCACGTTCCCCGTCACGGTCACCACAACCGAGCCGGTTACCTTTACCGTGAAGTTCACGCCCAGTGCAACCGGATCTGCCTCCGCCTCGGCTTCATTTGCTAGCACCGCGTCGAATACGCCAACCGCGGGAACTCTGACGGGCACCGGCACGCCCGTCCAAAGTGCTGGCACCTTGGCCGTCAGTTCCGTCAACGTGGGAAGCGTCGTCGTCGGGACGAGCGGAACTCAAACCGGGACGCTGAGTGCCACCGGTGCGAGCGTATCCGTATCTTCGGTCGGCTTGAACGGCATCAACCCTTCCGAGTTTTCGATCAGCGGTCTAACGTTCCCCGTCACAGTTACCACAACCCAGCCGGTTACGTTTACCGTGAAGTTCACGCCCGGTGCGACCGGAGTTGCTTCAGCCTCGGCTTCTTTTGCCAGTACCGCGTCGAATACGCCAACTGCGGGAAGTCTGACGGGCACGGGCACGGCGGCCCCTGTGCATAGTGTCAGCTTGGGGTGGACTGCAAGCACCACAACCGGCGTCACCAGCTACAACGTGTACCGCGCAATCTACTCTGGAAGTGCCTGCGGTTCCTATACGAATATTGGCTCCTCGCCGAGTTCCATCCCGGCGTATACCGACAGCGTGGTAGCCGATGGTACGACGTACTGCTACGCGACGACGGCGGTAGATCCGAGTGGCGAGAGCGCATACTCCAACATTATTCAAGCGGTGATTCCGGCGCCGTAGTCGTCGCGCCACGATTTTGTCTCGGTCTAGTGAACAGCGGTATCGCAACTGATTATTTATGCGCTCCCCCCAAGATTTCGACGCGCCCCAATGGAAACAGCGCCGGCACCGCCGGTTCGATCTCGAATTTCCCGTCGCGCTCAGCTTTCCCTCCGGAGGTGCGGTCCGGGAACTCGCGGGAGTCAGCCGGAACATAAGCATCGGCGGCTTACTTTTGAGAGTTAACGATCCGGTCCCGGTCCGTACTCGCGTGAGCTTGACGATGGCAGTGCAAGACCCTCGATTACGCCATCCCATTCGACTGCTGGGCAAAGGCAAGGTTGTCCGGGTGGAGCAGATGGAGTCGGGCACCGGATTTGTGGTGGCCATCGAATGCAAGCGTCCCATTACCGAAGTCGAAAATCATCTTCCCGCCACCGGCTGAAGCTAGATTCATTTCTTTATTACTCACTGATCCCATCTTGCTGAGAACAATGAGGAAATAACAATGTCGCAATGGCTTGCAGCCGGTCGCAGAAATTATCACTCTTGACAGTTGTTGGTTTGGCGTTAGAGTGGGAGTGTAGTGGAACGTAGTAGGGGTCTGGTGTCCGGCCCTCCCCCCGTGTTCTCCCCCCAGAAGGAGATGTATCGTGAAGTCTATGTATAGATTGTCTGGGCTTGTAGCTTTTGTCGCATTGTTGAGTTTCCTGCCTTCCGCTTTCGGGCAAAGCCGGGCGAATACTAGAGCGACGGGCGCGACGCAGAGTGTTCTTAACTCCGCGCCGACTTTGTTAGCCTTCGCCCTGACCTCAGGCCACGACCTTTACAACAATAATGGCAAAGGCAATAACGGCAATAACGGGGGCTACGGAAACGGTGGCAATGGCGGCTACGGAAATGGTGGCAACGGCGGCTATGGAAACGGTGGTAATGGTGGCGGTTCGTGCGGCTACGGAAAAATTTGCGCACCCGTACCCCCGTCCCCAAACGCACGCGTTCCCGAGGGTGGGACGGCTCTAACGTACCTGCTGCTAGCCGGTCTCTGTTGCTTCGGAGCGATGGTTTTGCGGTCACGTCGGCGAGCGTCGATGCCGGTAACCAACTAGCCACAAACTGAACTAGTATCCAGCGGCGTGCCGAATCAGGCACGCCGTTTTCGTTTGCAGTCTCATCCTTTTCGCGATCAACTGGCGACTTGCGGATTCGCTGCGCTCAATTCCTCAGAGATTAGTAATCTGGTTTTGGAATCTTAGTCGCCGCGCGAGTGGCGGGCTGAGGGGTCGGCGGACTTTGTGAGGTAGCCGGAGAGATTTCCTTCAGGCGCAATAGCCAGGCGTTTGCTTTTTCCTGAGCTTCGTCGAGTTGCTCCGCCGTGAGCATGTCCGTAATATGCTTCCCTCCTTGGGAGGCGCGCTCCAGCGCGACAATGTGCCACATGTAGGCGTGAACAATGTCCTGGGGATCCCGTCGGCGAACCAGGTAAAGTTGCGCCAGGGCCAGTTGCGCTGCCGGCAAACCAGTCTCGGCCGCCTTTTGAAGTATGGCGAATTCGTCGCTAAGACCAGGAACGGAGTCCTTGACTTCACCCGGCGCCGGCAGCTGGCCCGAGCCGGCCTGGCTTAGAGTCATGAACAAAAGCTCAACGCGGCTGGAAACGCCGAGCTTGTCGAAGACTCGAAACAGATAATTCTTGACGGTGTGCTGACTGAGTTTCAGGCGTTCAGCGATCTCGCGGTTGGTCATCCCCTCAGCCAGACAACGAACCACCTGCAGTTCCCGCTTCGAAAGCAGGCTCATCCCACTAGCATTCACGGCGCGCACGGTTGGCGCACTCGCCAATGCCTCTACGGCCAGCGCCAGCTCCTGGCTGTTAGCCCATATCTGCCCCTGATAAACGCATCGCACACACTTGCTGAGCACATCGGGAGGCTGGGTCTTGCTGAATATGCCTCTCGCACCAGCGCGAAACGCATCCAGAATCGCTTCGTCCCTCAAGGAATCCAGCAAGACCACGGCTCGAACGGGACGCACTGCGCGCAGCTCTCGCAGAACTTCGAGCCCGCGAGTGGGGCGCTCCTCCAGACTCGGGCTGATTACCAGTACCTCGATATCCAAACCCATCATTGCAGCAACCAAGCTCCGGGAATCTGAGTCGAAAGGGATCGCTTCCAGCAGAGGGTCGCGCTTCAACGCGTCCGCGAGCAGATGGGTGTGAATTCGGGAGCTGTCGGCCACGAGCACTCGGATTTTGTTTTTCCGAGGGTCAGAATCGCTGAGCATTGGCCCTCTCACCTCAGAGTTGGTACAAATGATTCCCGAGGCGCGGTCTGAATTCTGGGGGTGAGAATTCGAAATGAAGAGCGGCTTGATTTTATCGCCCGATCGTTAGCAATGCAATCCTTGCGTTTCCTTTGGGTTGCAATCGACCCAACACAGTTGCAGATTATTGCACACGGCCGACCGCAGGGTCCACCTTGTGAAAGGAGGCGAATCTAGTCGAACGACGTCGAGGCGAGCATGCGTCTTATCATCAACAGTTATAGACTGCAGAATCATTATCTTACAGGAAATGTCGGACACTGGAGGGGTGACCTGGGAAAGCCGTTTGAAGTTGGTCCCAGCTGCCATTACTGCTAGAGAAATAGTTCTCTAGTGTATGATTCTCTATATCTAGAGACACTACACCTACGATTATATGAGAACTATGGAGATGGGTGGGTGTACCCCTTGCAGCGATCTGCGCACCCATGTAGGATAGTTCTCATTAAGGCAAGCCAGCTTTGTAAGTAGGTATCGGTTTTCCCCCGCCTTTTGGCTTCGACCCCTGATACAAGGTCAGCGAGATGGTTTTCTTGACAAGACTATCAGCAATGTTACAATCACTATTAAGATAGTAGGGATTATGAGTGTGTCTTATTTGCACTCAATCTTCTCCCAAAGTTGTTTAGTCGAAATCGCAGTCCAGAGTTGGATTTGTAAGAGAATTTGAGACCTTGAACTAGCAGGAAATTAGCTTTCCCCCCGGTTTCCTGCCCCCAAAGTGGTAATCCCCCTGGATCTCACGTTTGAGATCTCGACAGCGACAGTCCTGTGATTAATTTTTGGGGTCACTGCCAGCAGTGACTTAGAGGGCGAAGCTATGGCCGTCAGCAGCTTGTCATTGGCGTCACCAAACCCGACTCCGCTGGTTGAAGCGGAAGCTGAAAACTGGTACGGGCTGCAGACCCGGCCCCGCCACGAGAAAATTGTGGCGCAGCGACTGGAGGAGAGAGGCGTTAAGACGTTCCTGCCTCTCGTCACCGAAGTGCATCGCTGGAGCGACCGCAAGAAGTCAGTGCAGGTTCCGCTGTTCCGCTGTTACGTGTTCGCCAGATTTGTGCCCAACCGAGCTGACCGCCTGCGCGTTCTTCGCGTGGACGGGGTGTTTGGGCTCGTCGGGGCGCGGGGCGAGGGCACACCGATTCCGGATGGCGAAATCGATTCGGTTCGAAGTGTGATTGAAGGGCCACTGCCTTGGTCTTCTCATCCCTTCCTTAAGATCGGACAGCGCGTGCGCATCCGTAGCGGAGCGCTGGACGGTCTCGAAGGCATTCTGGTCTCGTGCAATGGCGACCGCACGCTGATTATCTCCGTCGATGCGATCCAGCGATCGCTGTCGGTTCGCGTAGAAGGATATGAAGTAGAACCTGCCTGAAACTCCCCCGAAGTTGGTTCCTGGAAATAGCCCCTCTTTCTGTAGGTAAGGATCCCTCGCTCATGTCTCCACATACAACTGAGACCGTTCGCTTGCTGGCCGTAAGCAGGGACTCGGCCCTCCTGCGCCTGCTTTGGTCCATCGCAGACTCCAACTCCTGGCATCTGGAAACCGCCGCGAATGGTTGGGACGCGATGGAACGAGTGCAATCCGACGCGGCGCCAAGTCTATTGTTCCTGGATCTTCCTCGCGGCGACGCCGACACCTTGCACCTGTTGCCGTGGCTGCGCCGGCTGCGTCCTGATCTTTCAGTGGTCGTGCTTTGCCACCCGGAGGACGCTGGCCGAGAGAAAGAAGCAATTCGCCTGGGCGCCAAGGACGTTCTGGTCCGGCCTTTCAATGAGGCGCAACTGGACTCCTTAATCAAGAGACATCTCGGCTCATCGAACGACGAAGTCGAAGCGGAAATGGCGAGCGAAGATATCGAATCACTGGGTGAGGACGAGTTCTTCCTCAGCGTCAGCCCGGTTATGCAGAAGATCCACGCGCAGGCAGAATTGCTCGCGCAGGCAGATGTTCCCGTGCTCATTCTGGGAGAGCCCGGAAGTGGAAAAGGTACCGTCGCCCGTCTGATCCACAAACTCTCCGTCTACTCCGGATTTAAATTCATGCGAGTCAATTGTGCGAAGATGCCGGGAGACCTGCTAGAGATCGAATTATTCGGCAGAGGACACGCTGCCTCGAACGGATCATCGAGCGGTAACGGCCGGGCCAGCGTAGGCAAGCTCGAAATGGGAGAAAAAGGGACGCTCCTGCTCGACGAGATCACGGAAATGCCGCTTGCCTTGCAATCGAGGTTTCTCCAGGTGCTGCAGGACAAGCAATTTGTCCGCGCGGGCGAGGACAAACCGGTGGCGGTCGATGTCCGCATTCTCGCGGCCAGCAGCGAAAAACTGGATCGCGCTCTCGCGGAAAAGCGGCTGCGCGCGGATCTGTATTACCGTCTCAGCGCGTTCACGGTTCATGTGCCACCCCTCCGGCAGCGCAGAGATGAAATCCAAATTCTTCTGCGTTATTCCATGCATAAGCTGGCCCGGTATTATGGCCTCCCTGCACGAGAATTCTCACCGGTGTCGCTGGCTGCCTGCCAGAATCACTCTTGGCCGGGAAATCTGAAGGAGTTAGAAGCGTTCGTCAAACGCTATCTGGTCGCAGGCGACAAACAACTCAGTTTGAGCGGGCTCGAACTAAGTAACGGGGGCAACGGCAGCAATGGCAACACGGCTCACGGGCACCCCTTCAATCCCGTTCCATCCTCGCGAGTACCCGAGGAAGTTGAAGCCCGCACGGGTGCGTCAATTCCGAAATCGCTGAAATCGCTGATCCAGAGCGTTAAGTGGGAAACCGAGAGGAACGCAATCGCCGTAGCCCTCGAGAAAACTGGTTGGAATCGGAAAGCAGCCGCCCGGCTGTTGGGAGTAAGCTACCGTACGATGCTGTACAAGATCGACCAGTACCACATGAGCGCTTCAGATTCCTACCCTTCGACCTTCCCGGAGACGAGATTCACCGGTGCAGTTCAGGTCAAGGGGAACGGAAAAGCAAGTTGAGTCGAGCCGCGACCATGACCGCGACGACCATGACCATGAAAAAGACAGGCAGCCGGTTTTGCAGGGCCGGACTGATTGCAGCCTCAGCGTGTCTTTTGATATCGGGTGGACTGTGGGCGCAAGCCGGATCGGGAAGCGGCGCAACTGCACCGGCCGCCAATGCCGCCCCAGCCGCGCAAACCGCCGAGGCGTCGTCCACACAAGCGAAGCCGCACGACAACACCTTCGTCATTGGCAACGACGACGTGTTGGCCATCAATGTCTGGAAGGAACCCGATATTTCGCGATCCATTCCAGTGCGCTCGGATGGAAAAATCTCCTTGCCGCTGGTGGGAGAAGTCCAGGCAGCCGGACTGACGCCGTTGAGTCTGGAAAAAGAAATCGCCAGCCGGCTGAAAAATTACATTTCAGAGCCGGAAGTCACGGTGATGGTGCAACAGGTCAACAGCCAGAAATTCAACATTCTGGGACAAGTGGCTAAGCCGGGATCGTACATGGTGGTCAACTCTCTGACGGTGCTGGACGCGATTGCATTAGCCGGAGGGTTCCGCGATTTCGCAAAACAGAAGTCCATCTATGTTCTCCGGCAAGGTCCCACTGGAGAATCCCGCATCCCGTTTAATTACAAGGAAGTCAGCCAGGGCAAAAATATGTCGCAGAACATCAAGCTGCAGCCCGGCGACACGATCATTGTTCCGTAACGACGCTCTGTAGGGACGCTTCGTTGCAATCCGCAACCATGAGAAGCTTTGATTCAATCTGTTTGGGATTGATCCTGCATGGGTCACTCTTGCTGGCTAGCGTGCCGGCCTGGTCGCAAGACGAGCAACGTCCTGTGCCCGTGCCGGCAGCCACTGGCCCGGCGAGCAACGCGTCCGTGGACAGTGATGCATCCACGAGTGTTGACGATAGCTCGGGCCGAATGCTGACGCCACCGCCTGTGAGCGGTCAGTCCTACCCAGTCATTCTCACTTCTCAGGAACGCTCGAACTATCTTCGCGGCGGATTGGCATTCACCAGCGCGTACACGGATAACGCAGTGGGGCCGGTTGACGGGCATCCGGTCAGCGACGTGAGCTATTCGGTATGGCCTACGATTGCGCTCGACGAGACGACGACGCGATCGCACCTGGTCTTGACCTATGCGCCAGGTTTCACCTTCTATCA
>DATHOK010000203.1:0-18996 GCA_035484995.1 Verrucomicrobiia bacterium
AGGTGCGCGAATATTTGAAGCACGGGGTCATCCAGAATGCGGTCAATGTGCCCTCGGTTTCCGCGGAAGAGTATGCCGAGATGCAGCCTTACATCGTTCTCGCCGAACGCATGGGAGCATTCCTGGCACAGATATCCGAAGATTCGATCGAAGAAATCTCGCTGCGCTACAGCGGCCACATCGCGGAGTGGAAAACGGAACTCATTCGCAATGGAGCGATCAAGGGCATCCTCAACCAGGCGCTGGAGGAAAAAGCGAACCTGGTGAACGCGGCGTCGCTGGCGGATTCGCGGGGACTTCGCGTGCTTGAGGCGCACAAAGCAAAAGTATCGACGGGTGGCGCGGGAAGCGTTCTTTCTATCTTTTTGAAGAGTTCAAAGGAAGAGCACATGGTAAAGGGCGCCGTTCTGCGTGGCACTCTGCCGCGGCTGCTGCACATCGACGGCATTGATGTCGAAGCTCCTCTGGAGCGTGACCTGATTTTCTTGCGAAACAGCGATGTGCCCGGTGTGATCGGCAAGGTGGGCACGATCCTCGGCGAAGGCGAGATCAACATCGCCGACTTCTCGCTGGGCCGGCGCGGCGCCGAAGCGTCGTCGGACCCGCGTGAGGCCATTGCCGTAGTCCACGTGGACGGACGCGTACCGGACGATGTGTTGAGGAAGCTTGAGCAGATTTCTGCCGTACGGCAGGCGAAAGCGGTAAGGTTGTTTTGAGTCGGATTAGCGACGCTCAGGAGTTCGATTCATCCCGCCGCAGCTTCTTGCTCTCCGCCAGCAGAGCCATGGAATGCATCAGGTTCTGCAGGGTGACAATGCCTACCAGCCGCTGATCCTCGACTACGGGAATGATGCTGAGATTGCGTGAGGTGAGCTTGCGGAAGGCGGTAGCCAGCGATTCCTGCCGCACAGAGACTTCGAAGATCTTGTTCATCACGGCTTGAACGTAGCCGTTGCCCTCCATCCGTAGCGCTTCGAGGATCCGCTGCCGGGAAATCACCCCCACCATGTCGCTGCCGCGCACCACCGGAAAGTCATCCTGCAGCGAATGGACCGCCTTCTCCAACGCGTCTTCGAGTGTATCTGCCGGTGAAAGAGTGGCGAAATCTGTAAGCATAACTTCTTCGAGGCGCACATTGTCCAGCACCGATTGGAAAATAACCGCGCGTTCCTCAAGTTGCGCCGCTGAAAAGATAATAATTCCCACCATCGTGAGCCAGGCATTGCTGAATAAGCCCGCAACCATCAGAACCATTGCGATGGCGTGGCTGATGGAGACAGCGCGGCGTGTAGCAGCGGCCGGATCAATCGTGCGGGCGAAATAGGCGCGCAGGACGCGGCCTCCATCGAGAGGATAAGCCGGCAGAAGATTCAGACCAGCTAGATAAAGGTTGGCCCATACCAGGCTGCGAGGCAGGTTGCTCGGCTGTAACCACGGCCATTCCCAGAGCTTCACCCCGGGAACAGTCGCGAAGATGATGCCAGCCGCGAGCAGGGCAAACACAAGATTTACCAGCGGCCCTGTGAGCGCGATGCGAACATCACGCTGCCAGACCGCCGCACCGGGCTGCTGAGATTCTGCGCGCGATTCGTCGAAAACGGTTACGCCGCTCAGCGGCAGAAGGATCACGGCTTTGGGAATCAGCCCAGCACGCCGGGCCACGAGCATGTGTGCGATCTCGTGAGCCGCAACACAGGCCAGCACGATGCCAACCAGGGCCAGGTCTCGCGGTCCGTTGGCGGAGCCGTGGCTGTTGTATTCCGTCCAGAAAACGAACACCGGCAAGATCAGGAAAGTCAGGTGAAGGCGAACCTCGACTCCGAACAGGCGTCCAACGTGAATGGAGAAACTTCGCATGAGGTCTGGCTACTACAAGTATTTTACATGGTCAGATATATTGGCTCGGGAAGCGGCAAGTAATCGAAGGTACAGAGCCATGCGCGTGATCGCGGGGAAATACCGTGGGCGTCTTCTGCGGTCGTTGCGCGGTACTGATATTCGTCCCACCTCTGACCGCTTGCGCGAAACGCTGTTTAATGTGCTCACCCCCGGTGATCCCCAGGCCCTGGAAGGCACCGTCTGGGTGGATCTGTTTGCCGGCACGGGCGCCGTGGGGATTGAAGCGATCAGCCGCGGCGCCAAGCAAGTTTATTTCGTAGATACATTGGCTGCGGCGGCAAAGTTGATTGAGCAAAACCTGCAGAGCCTGGGAATTGCGTCCGGCTACAAGATCCTGCGGGATGATCTTCCCGGAGTTCTCTGGCGCCTTCAGCGGCAACATGTCGTCGCCGACCTGGTGTTCCTTGACCCGCCGTATCGCATGCAGAGCGCCTATGAAGAGGCTCTTACGACTCTCGCCGATTCGTCGGTGGTTTGGGCTATGTCACTGGTGGTGGCGGAACATGAAAAGAAGTTTGATCCGGGCGATGAATTCGGACCGCTGCGGCGAACGCGCAAGCTGGTGCAAGGAAACGCCGCTCTGAGCTTTTACCGCATCGGAGGGCGCCTGGACTTGAGTGTTTGAGCGTGATGCCGCGGTTGGAGCCTGGCTGGACGACACTAGCTAAAACGACACTACATGATCAGATCACTGCCGGCGCGCACGATCGGGTGCTGCATCTCCTGCAGGTCGTTCTTCACCATGTTGAGGCCATAAACGCAACCTTCGAACTCTCGCGAAAGATGGGCGAAAAGCGGCGCGACCTTGGCGTATTCAAAGTGCTCGAACTTCGACACGATGTAGTAGCTTTCTTTCCCCGCCTTCATCCACTCCACAAAATTCTCCAGACGATGGCGGCGCAGCCGGAAGTGATTGATGCTCTCGGGAAACATCCCGGCGAAGAATAACGCATAATCTCCAATGTGCTTGCGCACCTGGCGCTCCCGGTCAAACGAGGCCGCTGGGCCATAGACTGGATCGGTCTCGAGAAGCATCTCGCCCAGGTCGGTCAGCGGACGGTCGGTGATGTCATGAATCTTGAATAACTGATCGGTCTCGCAGAACTCAGTCAGCAGGTGCGAAACGTAGGCGACGACTTGTGGATCCCGAATACCGATCTCCTGGGCATAGTGCCGTCCCACCAATTCCTGGAAAAGCTGCCGCAACGGATGAGATTCCGGAATCATGCCTCTTTGGGCTCCTGAAAGCCGCGTTGCTTACGGCTTTCCAATGTTCGTTAGTAACTAGTTATCCCAGTCTCGAAACAAACGCAAGTGACTTTTGTTTATCCCTCCTATCGTTTTTCGTAATAATGGGTTGTGGTAAACCCAAGCTCGGTTGCCGCAGGGTTTCTGTTGGCACTCGCACGGGTCGGCTGCTAATCGCAGTGCGTTTGCAACGATTAGAATCAGGTTCAGGAGAATCGCATAAATGAAAAGAATGAACATCTCCAGCGGCGCGCCTTGGGAACCAGTTGTGGGTTACTCCCGTGCAGTCAAGGTTGGATCCTACATCCATGTGTCGGGAACGAC
Organism: Verrucomicrobiia bacterium; assembly: GCA_035484995.1. Taxonomy (GTDB): domain Bacteria; phylum Acidobacteriota; class Terriglobia; order Terriglobales; family Acidobacteriaceae; genus Sulfotelmatobacter. Next base: position 3,472 of record DATHOK010000203.1, read on the forward strand.
CGCGACCGGACCGGATGGGAAGCTTGTGGGCGTGGGAGACGCCTACGCCCAGGCCGTGCAGACGTTGAAGAATATTGAAAGCGCATTGCAAAAGGCGGGCGCCGGCATGAAAGATGTCGTCCGCACGCGCATGTTTGTGACCAACATCGCCGAGTGGGAGAAAATCGGCAAGGCCCATGGAGAGTTCTTCGCCGATATACGTCCCGCAACCTCGATGGTGCAGGTGAGCGCTTTGATCTCGCCCGAGATGCTGGTCGAAATCGAGGCGGATGCTTATGTCGCGGGGAAGTGAGAGTAGAATTCCACCATTCCAAAGCCTGTGCAGTGACCGGGAGATGGCAACGTGAAGAACTACGTCTGGAAGTATGGGTGGATACTGCTTCTTGCGGCCGTGAATCCAGCGGCCGCGCAACGGAACGACAATGGTGCGTCCGACTCCTGGACGGTCATTCGTGCCGGGTCTCTAATCGATGGAAAGTCCGCCGCACCTCGGCGCGACCAGGTGATTGTCGTTCATGGCAATCGCATCGAGAGTGTCAACGATGCGGCAACCGCCAAGATTCCCTCCGGCGCGACTGTAATCGACTTGTCAAAGGCCACGCTTTTACCAGGTCTCATCGATTCACACACTCACATCTTTTTGCAGGGAGAAGATCCAGCGGAGGGAGGATACGACGCCAACATCCTGAACGCGCCGCTGGCGCTGCGCGCGGCAAGAGCGACGGTTTCTGCGCGGCGGGCATTGGAGCAAGGCTTCACGACCTTGCGCGATGTAGAAACTGAAGGCGCCGGTTATGGAGATGTCGGCATCAAGCAGGCCATCGAAAAAGGTTACATTCCGGGTCCGCGCCTGTTTGTCGCGACCCGCGCCATCTCGACCACGGGCGGCTATCCGCTCGAGGGCTACGCTCCGGAACTCGACATGCCCAAAGGCGCGCAGATCGTGGACGGTCCAGTCGAGGCGCGGAAGGCGGCGCGGGAGCAACTCGACCATGGCGCTGACTGGATCAAGGTCTACATGACGCATCGTTCGTGGGTGGGCAAGAACGGCGAACTGGTCTCCCAGCCCACGCTGACGGTCGAAGAGTTGCGGGCGGTGGTGGACGAAACTCACGGCTGGGGCAAGAAAGTCGCCTGCCACGTCTATGGCGGCATCGGCCTGCGCCGGGCGCTGGACGGCGGATGCGACTCCATCGAGCATGGCCTCGATTTGGATGATGCCGCGATCGCCCAGATGCTGAAGCAAGGTACCTGGTACGTGCCGACGATCAGCGTGTATTACGGCGACTGGGCTCCGGCGGACACGCCAGCCGGGCAGCGCGACCGGCTGCGCGCTTCGGTGCACGAGCAGTCGTTCAAGAAGGCGCTGAAAGGCGGGGTGAAGATTGTATTCGGTACCGACATGGGCGGAATTCCCTGGACCGAACCCATTGCGCAGGAGTTCCCGCGCATGGTGGAGCTGGGCATGCAGCCCATGGACGCAATCCAGAGCGCAACCTCGCGTGCCGCTGCCATGCTCGAAATGGAAGGCAAGATCGGCGTAGTTGCGCCGGGAGCGTTTGCCGACATCATTGCTGTGAACGGCGATCCTCTGTCCGACATAAAAGTGCTGGAAAACGTGCCGTTCGTGATGAAAGACGGCAAGGTATTCAAGAGCGATAGGCCGTGAGGGGAGGCAGTTTCCAGTTTTTTACCCAGGTGGAATTAAAGATTGCTGAGATCATTTCAATTCACTTGACAACGGCTTCGCCGCGAGCATAATTCATCAATCCTGTCTCTGACTCCGATAGGGACTCGGCTCAGAGAAGTTGTAGAGCCGGAGGAGGTGTTTATGAGCGTACTGGAACTTTGTGACCGGGAAATCGCGGCCGTGCCGCTCGATGCCACGGTTGCCGACGCCATCAACAAAATGCTCGACCACCATGTAGGAGCCGTCGCCGTGGTCGACTCCGAATACCGGGTCGCGGGAATCTTTACCGAGCGCGACGTCCTGCGCAAGATGGCGCTCAGCCGCACCGATCCGCAGACCACCTCAGTCCGCGAACTAATGACTACGCCAGTGGAGATGGCAACACGCCGCACGGGAGCAGGCGAGGCTCTCACCACTATGTTGGAACGCCACTTCCGCCATCTGCCGGTAGCCGATGACAACGGCAAACTGCTGGGGATTCTTTCCATACGCAACCTGCTGGAGTGGCGCGTCGACGATCTCAGCCGTGAACTGGAGTCGCTCGAACAGTACGTCTCCAATGACGGACCGGGAGGGTAGCACGAGCTTTCGCGGCCTGTCATTTCCAGACGAATGGCGAACCCCTCGTCGTCTGTGGCAAAAAAACTCCACTGGTGTATGCTACTCCGGTTTTCTTTCTGCTATACCCGTGCCATACATGTGTTCGACCGCTGCACCGCTCAATCGCTTGAATAAGAGGAGATGCTCCGTGAAGAAACTTCACCATTCACCGATCCTGATTGTCGCCTCGCTTCTGTTGGCTGGACAGGCCATTGCCCAGCAGAGCTCTAAAAGCGTCGTTATCCACGCCGGGCACATGCTCGACGTGAAGACCGGCAAGCTGCTTTCCGATCAGACGGTCGTCATCGAAGATGGGAAGATCGTGAGCGTCGGAGGGTCCACGGACGCGAAGGCGCCCGCCGATGCCGTTCGCGTCGAACTGCCAAACGCAACCATCCTTCCCGGATTAATCGACGCCCATACGCATCTGACGATGGATCCCAAGTTCGGCTATGAGCAGCTGGGCCTTTCCATTCCGCGCGAAACCTTGACCGGCGCCAAGAACGCACGGATCACACTCGAAGCGGGATTCACCACCGTGCGCAATGTGGGCGCGTCCGGCTACAGCGATGTCGCCTTGCGCGACGCCATCAACGCCGGCGACGTGCCCGGGCCAAGAATGCTGGTGAGTGGGCCGCCGCTGAGCATCACCGGCGGGCATGCGGACAATAACCTGTTGCCGTTCGAATATCATGCGACCTCAGATGGCGTGGCCGACGGCGTGGACGGCGTCCGTCACATGGTTCGGCAGAACGTTAAGTATGGCGCGGACTTGATCAAGTTCATGGCCTCGGGTGGGGTGCTCTCGAAGGGAGACAATCCGCAGGCGTCGCAGTACACGCTCGAAGAAATGAAGGCCATTGTGGACGAGGCCCATCGACTCGGACGTAAAGTTGCTGCCCACGCCCATGGAGCTCAGGCTATTCTCTGGGCGTCAGAAGCGGGTGTGGATTCGATCGAGCACGGTTCCTACATTGACGACGCGGACATCGCGGAGATGAAGAAGAATGGCACTTATCTTGTGCCGACGCTTTACCTAGGCGATTGGTTCATGGAGAATGCCGACAGAAACCACGTCCCCGATTTCCTGCTGCTCAAGGCGAAGGCGGTCATGCCGGCTGCGCGCAAAAACATCGCGCATGCCTTCGCCAGCGGAGTCAAGGTAGCATTCGGCACCGATGCTGCGGTATATCCCCATGGTCTGAACGCGCATGAGTTCGCCGTGATGGTGAAGCTGGGGTTGACGCCGCTGCAGGCCATTCAGGCAGCCACGATCAATGCCGCGGATCTAATGGGATGGCCGGGGAAGGTAGGAAGCCTTGATCCCGGCGCCTGGGGCGACATCGTCGCCGTGGATGGCGATCCGCTGAAAGACGTGACCGCGCTGGAGCACGTGAAATTTGTGATGAAGGGCGGCGAGGTGGTGCGAAACGATTATGGAAAGTGAGGAGAGCGCTTCCTAGACCGCACCATCAGTTCGCCGCGCTCGCTCCGTGATCCAATCCGTCCAGAAGGACGAGGCTCCGCTGGCCAGCAGGGGAGCCTTGCCGAGTACGGCGTCGACAAAGTTTTCGACCATCGGATAATGCAAATTAGCATGCGGTGGCAGATTCTCCCGCCCGCCCGGATAAATCAATTCGGGACCGTTCAGCGGACTTAAGTTCATTTCACCTTCCGTTCCGCGAATGCGGCATTCATCCCTGCTCACCTTCGAGTGCCAGCGAACATCCACTATGCCGCGCAGACCGCCAGGGTATTCGATGAGCACAGTTGCGTTGTCTTCTACCGCGTAGTGATGAACGGCATTCGAAAACTGCCCGGTGACGCGTCCGGGCCGACCGAATAAGAAGTTCAGCACATCAATGCGGTGCGAAGCCACATCAAAGAGCGGGCCGCCACCGGCGAGGGCGGGATCAATCAGCCAGTTGCGGTCGCTCTCGTCCTCGCCAGGCTTTTTTCCGTCAAACCATCCATGGCAGGTGAGTTCGGCGACGACGGGTTGGCCGATGGCGCCGGCGTCGAGTAGTTCCTTCGCGCGCTGCACCTTGGGATACATTCGGCGATAGTAAGCAACGCCGAGGGTGCGCCCAGTCTCTTCCGCCGTCTTCACCATCGAGCGCGCCTCGGCCTCATTCATGGCCATGGGTTTCTCGCACAGCACATGCTTGCCCGCGCGAAGGGATTGGATTGTCTGTGGCGCATGAAGGAAAACGGGAGTCGCAACGTAAACGGCGTGAACTTCCGGATCGGCGAGAGCTTCGTCGAGAGTCACCCAAGCCCGCGTATCGTAAGGCGCCGCTTTCGCGGGATCGCGCGTGATCAGGCCGTACAAGCGGCTTCTGGGCTCGGCCTGTATCGCAGGAATGACGCGGCGGATGGAGATATCGCCGATTCCGATTACGATCCAGTTCAGCATAGGGGAGGCAAGTGCAAAGTGTGCAGAAACTCAAAGGCCGGCCTAAGCCGGCCTTCGTGGGCAATCTCAAACACAAACTACTTCTTGGGAGCGATCGCGTCTTTGGCAGCCTTGGCCACGCGGAACTTTACCACGGTCTTGGCCTTGATCTGAATCGGCTCGCCGGTCTGCGGATTGCGCCCAATGCGGGCCTTGCGATGCGCTTTCACCAACCGGCCCAGGCCGGGCACAACGAACACGCCATTCTTCTTGGTCTCTTTCACGGCGACGTCGGCGAGCTGCTCAAGAAATCCAGCTACCGTCTTGTTGGGAAGTTCGGTTTTCTCGGCCAGATGGCGGACGAGTTGAGTCTTGGTTAAACCTGAAGCCATTTGTTTCCTCCTCTGAATAGATACAAATTTTTAATTCCAGCGGGCTTGATCTTACTACTACTGCCCTGTGGAAAACAGCCTTATTTTACGCGGGTTCCGCAGAGAGAGCGCTCGGAAAGGGCCATTTTCACATGCTGATTCGCAGACGAAGGTCCCGAAATGGCCCAAATATGGGTACCTGAGGCCATTCCTGGCAACTGTCGAAGGTGAGTCGAGCCCAAGCTTGTTCTCATTCGATGCCATAATGTGAAGAGGAGACCTTCGACTTGAGTTGCGCGATTTGCGAGATTCGTAAGGAAAAACGTTTCTGTCCCGCCGTCCACGGCCGAATCTGTGCGCAATGTTGCGGTGAGCAGCGCGAGGTGACGCTCGACTGCCCCAGCGACTGCCCCTATCTCCAACAGGCGCGGGAGCATGAAAAGCCGCGTCCCGCCGACCAGTTCGACCGAGCGTCGTTGTTCCTCCAGGTCGAGATTTCGGAGCAATTCACCTACGAGCGCGAGCATCTGCTCATGGGGCTCAGCTACGCTCTGGCGAAAGCAGCACAAGCGGACCGCACCCTGAACGATCACGACCTGATCGCGGCGCTCTCATCGATGTGCACAAGTTATGAGCGCCTTGTGAACTCCGGGCTGCACTACGATCAACCGCTCACCAGCGCCGCCCAGCACGCCGCCGCAGCTCAAGTGGAAGAAATGTTGAAGGAGTATCGCGATGCGGAACAGAAACAACTGGGATACTCGACCCTGCGCGATTCCGACGTGCTCAAAGCTCTGGTATTCCTCGTTCGGCTGGGCCACGGACGCACCTCAGGCCGGCCCAAGTCGCGGGCCTTTATCGATTTTCTCCTGGCGCAATTTCCCGAGAGGCAGTCGGCCGTCGTCACACCGCAGGAAGCGGCCAGCCGCATCATCGTGCCGTGAGGCGAAGGGCTAGCCAGGGATTTCACGGATCAACACGGATAAGAATATCTCTTGGGAGGAAGTAGTCCCTCTCATGGTTCATCCGTGGGCATCCGTGAAATCGGTGGCCCAGGTTTTAGCTTCCGTACTACCTGCCCCTGCGGCAGCGCATCCAGCAGCTCGCGAACCGTCTTCTTCAGCACCGGATGAAATACTTCGGGCGCAATCTCCGCCAGAGGCTCGAGGACGAAGCGCCGCTGGTGCAGCGCGGGATGCGGGATAGCGAGGTCCGTGGAGTCGACGACCCTGGCATCAAACAGCAGAATGTCGATATCAATGGACCGTGGTCCTTTTTTCTGGATGCGCCGCCGGCCCATCTCCTCTTCGATGCCAAGAATCGCGGCGATCAGTTCCTGCGGAGTCTTGCTGGTTTCAAGCGCGAGCGCACAATTGAGAAACCACGGCTGCTGAGTGAACTCCACCGGCTCGGTCTCATAAACAGACGACGTCGCAACCACACGACCGATTGCGCCCAGCCGAGCCCGCGCATCCCGCAGCTGCCGCTCGCGGTCGCCGACATTTGATCCCAGAGAAAGATAAACGAGGTCGGGCATGGTCTGGGAGCTAGTGTCAGGCATTATTCTGCTGGTTTCCACTGGGAAATTGTGTCGCACCGGACCGTCGAATACCCACCCATAAAACCCGATACCTTGGTCACCTTTCGAGGGGCTCCGCTGAACGCTAGAATCTCAGTTATGACGTTGGAGTCTCTACTTCTGAGCCGGGATGGTGAAGTGCTCCGGATCCTCCGACCTACCCTGGAGAAGCTCTCGATCGACGTCGAAGTGTGCCAGGAAGCGAAAAAAGCCACCGAAATCCTGATCTCAGAAAAGTTCGACGCCGTGATTGTGGACTGCGATGACTTGCAAGGCGGCCTCGAAGTACTGCAGGGCCTGCGCGCCACTCCCAGCAATCGGAATTCTGTAACCTTCGCCCTGCTGAACGGAAAGAAAACCACCACGCAGGAAGCCTTTGGCATGGGCGTGAATTTCGTCCTGCAAAAGCCCATCAGCACGCTGAACGCCTCGCGCTGCTTTCATGCGGCGCTCAATTTTATGGTACGCGAGCGCCGTCGCTACTACCGCCAGCCAGTAAAGATGCAGGTTCGCGTGGTCTTGAGCGACAAAGAAATTATCGGAACCAGCACCAATGTGAGCGAGGGTGGCATAGCCCTCATCTTGCATAAGGCGATCCCCAAAGGCGCTGCCCCTCGTTTGCAATTCACCTTGCCCGAAACCAAATTGTCTCTGGACGTCGAAGCTGAAGTAGCCTGGGCCGACATTAAGGGACATGTAGGATTGCGCTTCCTCAACGTCCCCATGAGTTCCCAGCAACTCCTGGAGAAATGGCTCGACGAGCAAATGGAAAAGGAGCTACCCGGCACCAAAGAGATGCTGGTAATCCCGGGCTCCGACACCGTCCAATAAGCTTCCTAGCTACCTCCCAGGTATTCACCTTGTAACTTTGTCCCCGCGCCGGTGCATGGCAATCTGGTGGGATACTGGAGAGCCATTGCCATGCTTCCTACTGATTACCGCATCACCCGCGTACAGAAGACTCTGCGCTGGTTTGAGGAAGATATCCCTCTGTTGAACATGCGTGTGAAGGATCTGTCTGCCGAACGCCAGCGCTCGGCCCGCCAGTTCGCCGCAGCCTTGATCAACCAGACCCGCGCCGAACTGGACCGGTTGCTCGAGGAACAGCCTGAGCCGGCATCAGAGACTGGCGATTTTCCCTGCGAACCTGCCGATTGATGTGGTTTTGGGTTTTAGCCCGTCTGAGCTGACTCTATCTAGGGTTGCAGCGCCACAGCACTGTCAGAGCGAAGATCCAGCGGCGGCCTGCGAGCTGTAAGGACCGGCGGCGTCCCGCTCTTTTTCTGGCAGCGTTACTTCCTCCCACAGCGTCTTGTCGCGCAGGATGCGCGACACCAGCGCAGTGTGCATGGCGTGGCCGGCGCGATCGGCTGCGATCCTGCCCAGGATCGGCTTCCCCAGCAGCGCCAGGTCGCCAACCAGATCGAGCACCTTGTGCCGCACGAACTCGTCGGGAAAGCGCAACGGGCCGTTTTCGATTCCGTCGCGAGTCAGCACGATGCAGTTCTCCCGCGATGCGCCGCGGATTAGTCCCATGTTGCGCATGTTTTTTTCATCTTCGCGTGAGCCGAAGGTGCGTGCCCCTGCAATCTTGCGCAGGTAGCTGCCGTTTGAAAGCTCCACCTGGAAAGTTTCCTTCCCGATCAGCGGGTGCGGAAAATTAATCGAGTAAGAAACGGAATAGCTCTCGGCGGGATGGACGGAAATAAACTTGTTGCCCTCGCGCATCTCAACTTCGCGAAGAATCTTCAGATATTTGCGGGGCCGGCGCTGCTTGCGGATCCCGGCCTTCTGAATCAGCTCGACAAACGGGAGGGCGCTGCCATCGAGGATCGGGAGCTCGAGGTTGTCCAGCTCCACGATCGCATTGTCCACGCCCAGGCCGATAAAGGCCGAGAGCAGGTGCTCGGTGGTGGAGATGAGCACGCCCTTCTTCATGAGACTGGTCGCATAGCTGACGCGGGCGACGTTGCGGCTTATGGCTTCGATCTCAAAGCCATCCAGATCGATGCGGCGAAACACGATTCCCATTCCGGGAGGCGCGGGAAGAATTCGCATCGAAACCGGCGCACCGCTGTGGAGTCCTACTCCACTACATTCCACGGCCGAGCGGACTGTTTGCTCTGGAGTCAAAGGGTGTCTGCGTATGTCCCGGTGAATGAATAGATTACAGCCCCTGCGCTATCTCTGACTGTGGTAAAAACGCCACAGTGCGTGGCGTAATGCCAATGGCGCACCAGCTTGAGCAAGGGTCCCTTGCCCTTAAAGGCCGATAAGTCAATCAGTTATCTTGGAATTGACAGATCACGGGCAGTACCAACAACGACATTACCTTAGTGTTTCTTGGCAGGCTTATTGGGATTGTATCCGGAAGTGGTATCGAACATGGCTTCGTCGACTCCCTCATTGTAGTGAATCGAATTCAGGAAGCGCTGTGCCTGCATATCCCCGTTGTAGTACCGGGTGAAGCTGTAGGGCGTCATGATGCCCTGCACGGGCTTGTAATTGTCGTAGATTTCTTCCTCGACGTTGCGGTCTCTATCGACCGGATCGCGCCATTTATAGGTCTTCCTGATGGGCAGATGGCTTTCCAGATCGAAGAAGAGACTCACCGCTTCGTCCTTCGAATTGATCAGTGTCACCTGCTCGGCCGCCTCGTTGCCGGCCAGAGCTTTGCCATCGTAGAACAGTGCCACACTGGGATCGTTAATCCAGGTGCGGAGAATGGTCTCCAAAGAAAGCCTGCGCCGCCGCAGATAATCATCGAGATCCTTCTTCTCCACCTCGTGCGGACCTTTGTAGGTGATTTCGTAAGCTTTCTGGCCGACATAGACCACGGCAATGTCACGCTGTGGCGTGACTTCGATCCGCTCCCGGTCAGGGTATTCCACGAACCTCCAGAACAGAACGCCGCCGGTAGTGGCGCTTCCATGATGAAAGCTGTAGGTGCGCCCCTGCTGCTCCATATCGTGCACGTTCAAATATGCCTGGCCACCCAATGCCTGGATCGCCTGATCAAGTAAGGCGCGCGCCTGGCGGGCGTTTCCCTCATCATTTCCCCGATTCGCGGGAATCGATTGTGCCTTGGCAGGTGCAGAGTCGGTAGAAGTCTGCGCGCCGGCGCGCGCGGCAGACGCAGGCTCGCCCCAGGCAGAGATTACCGGCGCAAACGCCAGCACCGCGATAAGAAATGGATGTTTCATTCAGCCGATCAAACTCAGTTGGTCAATGCAATCCCCAAAACAGAAATTGTAGCTGCTTGCAGCGTTGCTTGTGTGGAGCGGGCGCTCTTGCCCGCTTGCTTGCAGCGTTAAAACGTAAGCAGGCACAAGTGCTCGCACCGCGCAAGCAGTGACAGAGCCCCGCACTTTGTTGGATGCCGAAACAAGCGATGGCGTCACGCAGCGCGAAGTTCCCGTCCAGCTATCCCGTTAGCACCGCTCCGCCATTCACATTGAAGATCTCGCCGGTGATAAAGCTGGCGTATTCCGTGCACAAAAACAGCACCGGGGCGGCGATTTCCTCGGGCCTGCCGGCGCGCTCCAGCGGAATCGTTCGCCGAATCTCTTCCCCCGCCTTCGGGTCATCGAGCGCAGGTTTCGACATATCTGTATCTACCCAGCCAGGGGCGACGCTGTTCACATAGATTCCAGCCGGCGCCAGCTCGGTGGATAGACTTTTCGTCAGGCTGATCAGTGCGCCCTTGCTGGCGGAGTAATCGCAATGGAACGCCTCGCCGCGCTGGCCGCTGGTAGAGCTGATCAACACAATATGCCCGGCGGCGAAGCCGCTGCGTGGCTGCACCTTCATCTGCGCCACCGTGTGCTTGACCAGACCAAACACCGCGTCAAGGTTAATCGAAAGAGTCGAGCGCCATTGCTCATCGGTCATTTTGTCGATGGCGACATCCTGCGCGGGCCAGACGCCGTGGTTGGCGACGAGAATATCGATCCGCCCGAAATGTTTGGCCGCCTCGGAAACTAGAACACGCGCGGAATCCGCGCTGTCCAGGTTGCTGGCGATTGCATGGCAGTTTGCAGCGCCGCATTCCTTCGCCAAAGCTTCAGCCTGCGCGCGCGCCTTCTGATAGCTGAACACAACCTTCGCACCCGCTGCGGTGAACAGACGTACCGTGGCGCCGCCGATGCCGCGTGAACCGCCAGTAATTAAAGCAACCTTACCGGAAAGAGAAAGAGGAACGGACATGGTTCCCAGTTTCCAGTTTCTGGCTGATAGTTGCAAGTCGTCGGGTCAGGGGCACGCCGAAATAAAACTCATTTCATAGACGGGTCGTAACCCAATTAGGTCCTGGCTGCGAGGCGAACTGGGTCAGGGGTATCGCGAATGCGTCCGGACTCCACATCGGAAAGCACTGAGCGGAGCCACCGTAGATCGAGGCGGCACTGCTCCGCCATCTGCTGTACCAGGTGGCGGCTACCTGTAGGCAGCATCGTTTCCCATTGCCGACGCAATTCCCGGATCTCCGCCAGGCGCGCATTCTGCCTGTCGATTTGGATGCACAGAGCCTTGGCGACCAGCTTCAGGTCGGCAAGATGCAAGAAGAGCATGGGGCCGTAAAGAGTCTCCCGAAGGTCGCCTTCGGCGGCAAATTGCGCGTGCAGGAGTTCACGAAAACGGACGCGTCCTCGCGCAGTGATCCGGTACACCGTACGCATGCCGCCCCGAGCCACGCGCTGGCGGGCGACCGCAGTTAACAGGCCGCATTTGGCAAGCTGGCGCACAGCGTAGTAGAGCGTGCCGACATCTACATCGGTAAAACACTCGATCATGGCCTGGGTCAGACGTCGCTTGATCTCGTAGGGATGAAAGTCGCCGCGGTGCAGAACGCCCAAAATGTACAATTCAGCTTTCATTAGTTTAATTAAACTATTATAATTATATTAAGGGAGGGATGTGCCATGAAGCGTTCTATTCTCGCCTGCCTCGCAGGACTTCTCACCTGGGCTGTCGTCGTCACGGTGATCAACCGCCTGCTTCGCCTCACTCTGCCGAACTATACCGCTGCTGAGCACACGCTGCAGTTCACGCTGGGCATCAAGTGGGCACGGCTTTTAATGTCTATCGTGACCTCGCTAGTGGCTGGCGCTGTAACACGTTGGATATCCGCGTCGAGCCGCTGGGCGCCGTTGATCGTCGGCACCGTGGTGCTGGCGATGTTCGCACCTTGGCACATCGCCAATTGGAGCAAATTTCCTGCGTGGTACCACCTCACGTTTCTCCTGACGATTATTCCGGCGGTGCTCGTGGGCGCGCTGCTCCCACCGCGCCGCAACAAGGACCTCAACGAGGTTTACTCCGGGCCGACATAAAGCTTCACCGCCGGGCACGGCCATCCCGGAATGGGCTAGAAACCGTCCCTTGCCGAGGACGCCCGTTCCGATTTCAACTCCCGCAACAGTAAGCGCACCAGCATCCCATCGAAGCCGGTGCCGCTCATCTTGGCCAGCTCATCGAGCGCCTGCTCGGGCGTCCGGGCCGCGGCAATCGATTGCTCGGTCACCATGTTCGCGTAAGCGTCCGCCAGGGCGATAATCCGCGCCCACAGAGGAATCTGCTCACCTTTCGCGCCATCGGGATAGCCAGTGCCATCAAAGCGCTGGTGATGATGTTCGATGGCCAGGCGCATCATAGCGCTGTGCGGCACAATGGCCGCGATTGCAGCTCCCACGCGCGCATGCATCTTCACCAGGAAGAATTCGTCGTCCGTCAGCGGCCCGGGTTTGTTCAGAATGCGCTCCGGAACGAAGATCTTGCCTACATCGTGAATGCGCGCAGCATAGACCAGATCGGCGGTCTCCTCGGGAGGCAAATGAAGCGCGCGCGCCAGAATCTCCGCATAACGCGCCACTAGGTCGCCGTGGCCTGAGGTGCGCAGCTCGCGGGATTCGGCGGCCCGGCTAAGAACCTCAATCGACTCCTTCAGCAAGGGAACGTTGCAATCCTCTTCGCCGCCACACAATTTCACCAGCATCGAAGCCAGTTCTTCGAGATGCTCCGGCCCGTTGTGCTCGCGCTGCAGAAAGCCCTCGATGTAGGCGGAGATCTGCTGGCGCTGGGACGCAAACTCCTCGCCCGCGGCAAACTCCTCAGCCGCTGACACCCGATTGCCGCCGGAGCGCTTTGAAACATACATGCCCGCGTCCGCCACGCGAATAATGTCTTCGATGGAGAACCCGTGGGTCGGAAAGCTGGCCACGCCGAAGCTGCCGGTAATATGGTGCTCGCTCAACATGGGGTCTTGCACAATCCATTGACGCAAGCGCTCGGCCAGCACCTGGGCCTGGTCCGGCCCGGTTTCCGGCATCAGCACAATGAACTCATCTCCGCCGTAACGGGCCACCACGTTCGATTGCCGCGACTTCTGCTCCAGCAGGCGTCCCACGCGAGCCAGCACCAGGTCCCCTTCAAAGTGACCCATGGTGTCGTTCACTTCCTTGAACTTGTCCAGATCAATCAGCACGACAGAGAATGGACGCCCGGAGCGCGAAGCCCGCTTCCACTCCGCCGACAGCGCTTCCCAGAAAAAGCGTCGCGTCTTGATTCCCGTCAGGCCGTCGGTAATCGACTGCTGTTGCAGCTTCTGGAACACGAAAGCATTGTGCAGCGCCGTAGCGAGCAGGTCCGCCAGGGTGTTAAGAATGAGAACGTCCTGCGGCGAAAACGCTCTCTCGTTACGGCTTTCGATATTCAGTGCGCCCAACAGAGTCTCACCGTAAGTGATGGGAATGCACAAAACAGACCGCGACTCCGGCAGAATCGCGCCGATCTGACCTTCAACGCCGTTTTGCACCAGAGCCCGCTCGCCGGTCCGCGCCACCCGCCCCAGAATCCCGATCCCCAGTGGGATACGTTTGCCCATGGCGTGCGCCGTCGCCCCAGCCTCGGCTTTTATTTCGATCTCCTTGGTTCCGTAGTCGAGCAAGCCGATGCCGATGTGATCGAAGCTGAAGTTCTTCTGGATTTCCCCAACAATCTGTCCCAGCATGTGCACTGGATCGTCGCTGGAAATGGCGGTGCGCGAAATATTGTTGAGAAATGCCAGCTGTCGCGAGCGCCGTTGTTCTTCGGCGAACAGGCGCGCATTCTCCACCGCGACCGAAACCTGGCCAGCGGCGGTCATCAACACATCCAGGTCGCGCTGTTCGAACACAAATTCCCGTGCCTTACTCATGGCAACCATCACGCCGGCTGGCTTATTCCCCAGCAGAATCGGCGCCGCGCACAGGCATTTGGCGGGATGCTCCGGCCTGTAGGTGACCCCCAATCGCGCCCGCATTTTCTCCAGATCGGAGCGTATCAGCAGGGGCTGCCCCGTCCGGATTACATACTCGGTGAAGGCGTTCTCCAGCTTGCGCGAGCGCTTGGCAAGGGTTTGCCCGTCCTCCACTTCTAGTTCGAAGCGGATTAAGTCTCCTTCCTGAAACGCTATGTAGAAATTGTCAGTGTGGAAAATCTGTCCCAGCTCGGTGTGAATGGTGCGCAACACCTCATCCTGATCAAGCCGCGAACTGATAGCCTGCCCAATCTGCGTCAGCAACTCGTATTCCTGCGTGCGCCGGTGGGCGTCGTGCGCGATCAGGTAGTTCTCGAGCGTCAGCCCGAGTTGCAAAGCCAGCCCTACCATCAGACGGGGACCCGACGCACCGAATGCCTTGCGTTCCGCATGTGGAAACAAAATCACCCCGAACGCGTGTTCGCGGGTCTGCAGACTCACGGCGGTCAGGTTCCGAATTTCAGCTTCCGTGAACACCTTCTTGAAATCGGCATAGGTCCCGCTCGGGCCTATGGGCAGCGGCTCGGACATATGGGCCAGGTCATGCACCGTAAACAGCCCACCTTGCCGGTAAGCCAGTTCGCAGATGTATTCTCCCGCCCCAGTCGTGGTCAAAACCTCCAGGAATTGGGCAGAAAATCCGCGTTCCACCGAGGGCAGCAGACCGCGCCAGCGCTCCGAGATGTAGATGATTGTTCGCCGCGCCGACAGGGCCCCGGCCAGGCGGTCCAGCGCCGACTGCATGCTCGGGAGCAAATCATCGGCCGACAGCAAGCGCCGCGGATCCACTCCCAAGGTCGAAAGCGCCAGCGTATTCTCCTGCACGGCGTTGCGCTCGTTTTCAAACAGCACCATGACCATCGCAATGCCCAGCAGCATCTGCGGCACCGGCCCGAGATAGTTGGCAGCGCTGTCAAAACGCGCTCCCCACAGACTGCGGAATTGCCCCGCTCCCATCAAGACGGCCCACAACGCCAGCGAGAAACCCAGCACCTTAAAAGCCAGAGATCCGCGGCGGTGGCCGTTGACGTAGAACACGGCCGAACAGTACAAGAGCACGGCTGCAATTCCCAGGTCGAGGGCGATCGGCGGCTGCGCGGCTTCCTGAAACGCGCCGCCCACCATGTGCCCCTGAAAGTTGAACCACGCCAGCGCAATTCCGGCCACGGCCAGCGCTGAGTCATACCAACGAAAACGCGAAGGCCCGCGCATCAGGCGGGTCGACACAAAGATGCACAAAGCCATCGCCACCAGGAACAATGAGCTGGCAAAGAATGCCAGCGGAGAAGGCGCGCGGTAAAACGAGACCGCGTGGAGAACGTAATGCAGCGAATAGGCCGCCCACGCCAGCTGCCAGGCGCGGAAATACGCCTGCCGGCTTTGCTCATACAGATAGGTGAAGATCAGGAACAGCAGCACCGAGACTAAACCCGGCATCACCACCATGCTGATAGCAACGCTGTTCATGACGTTTGGAGAACCCTTTCCGCGGAGATCGATCAGCGGCTTAGGAGAAGACTGATACCTAATGTTTTCACAGGCTGGGGTGCGAATACAACAGGATTTAAGGACATGCCCAGACACGGGAATAACTGG
>DATHOK010000204.1:0-11955 GCA_035484995.1 Verrucomicrobiia bacterium
CTGCAGGGAAGTGTGCTTGTAAAGCTGGTTGAGAACGATCTGCGGCTCGGCGCCGCGCTTGAGTTCGATCACAATACGCATGCAGTCGCGATCGCTCTCGTCGCGCACATCCGAGATATCTTCAATCTCTTTGTCGTTCACCAGTGCTGCGATGTGCTTGATGAGTACGGACTTGTTTACCTGATAAGGAATTTCGGTAACGATGATGGCCTGGCGATCTTTATTGATGTTTTCGATCGCGGCTTTGGCGCGCATCATGAAGCGGCCGCGTCCCGTGCGGTAGGCTTCAAAAACTCCGGCGCGTCCGTGGATGACGCCGGCGGTGGGGAAGTCCGGACCCTGAACGAACTTCAGAATCTCCGCGAGTTGCGCGTTGGGATTGTTTACCAGCGTAATGGTGGCGTCGACGATCTCGGTTAAGTTGTGCGGAGGAATTTTTGTGGCCATGCCGACGGCAATTCCGTCGGAGCCGTTGATCAGCAGATTCGGAATGCGCGCGGGAAGAACGTCGGGTTCGACTTCGCTGCCATCGTAGTTCGGGCGGAAATCGACCGTGTCTTTGTCGAGATCTTCGAGGAGCGCGGTGGAGACTGCGGCGAGCTTGGCTTCGGTGTAGCGATCGGCGGCGGGAGGGTCGCCATCGACGGAACCGAAATTTCCCTGGCCGAAAATCAGCGGATAGCGCAGGCTCCAGGTTTGCGCGAGGCGCACCAAAGCGTCATAGACGGCGAGGTTGCCGTGGGGATGGTATTTGCCCATGACATCGCCGACGATGCGGGCGCACTTGCGCGTGGCACGATTGGGCTGCAGGCCCATCTGCTGCATGGTGTAGAGAATGCGGCGGTGCACGGGCTTGAGTCCGTCGCGGATATCGGGCAGAGCGCGACCGATGATGACCGACATCGAGTAATCGAGATACGACTTGCGCATCTCGTCTTCAATGTTGACGGGCTGAATGTGCAGAGCGCCGGGACTGCCTTCACCGCCGCCGGGTGGCGGGGTCAGGGGGAGTTCGGGATTTTGATCGTCTGGCATGGGTTTAGCTTGAATCGCCTATCTTGAGAATCGTTCTAAACAACTGTATCTACAGGCATTTAGTTGTGTTTTGGCTAGGAACATTCTATCACGACAGCGACGCTCGTCGCGAGCCCTGGGCAAGGTCCAAATATAACTTTGTGCTGACGTGGTTCATAGTTCGTTATCATGTCGCCTTTGAGGCTGAAACGTGAATAGAGCCGCGCTGCTATTGATCGTCTGTCTGGCAGTGACCTGCCCTAGAGCGTTTCCTCAGAGCAACTCGCCTGAACCGACCACGCCCCAAGCACAAGTCAGACTCGGCAACGAATATTTGGACCAGAAGGACTATTCCTCAGCGATGATTTGGTTTCGCAAAGCGGCGGAAAAAGGCAACGCAGTCGCGCAAAACAATATTGGATGGTTGTATCAGAACGGGTGGGGAGTATCACGCGATTACGCGCAAGCAATCAACTGGTATCGCAGGGCTGCGAATCAAGGCTACGACTTGGCAGAAGTGAACATCGGGTGGCTGTATGAGCAGGGACTTGGTGCGGATCGGGACTACGCCGAAGCGATGGTTTGGTATCGCAAGGCGGCGGATCAGGGAAGCACGCACGGACAGGTAAATATCGGATGGCTTTACCAGAATGGCTGGGGAGCGAAACAAGACTATTCGGAGGCACTCAATTGGTATCTGCTTGCGGCTAATAAGGGGAACCCATTTGCGGAGAACGATATTGGCTGGCTTTACGACAAAGGATTAGGCGTCAAGCAGGACTACCCTACGGCGATGGCCTGGTTTTACAGAGCCGCAGCTCAGGGTCATTCGAAAGCGCAGAATAATATTGGAACGCTTTACCGCGATGGATTGGGGGTTCAACAGGACTATGCTAAGGCCGCAGACTGGTATAGCAAGGCAGCAGAGCAAGGCAACCCTGATGCGCAACGCAACCTTGGTTGGCTATATGACAACGGTTCAGGGGTCAAACAAGACTATGCAGAAGCGATGGTTCTGTACCGGAAAGCTGCTGATTCAGGTGATGCCGCTGCGGAGACCGACGTTGGCATGCTTTACCTTAGTGGCCACGGCGTTAAACAGGACTACACCCAGGCGATGAATTGGTTTCGCAAAGCAGAAGAACAGGGCAATGCAGATGCGCAGAACAATATTGGGTGGATTTATCAAAATGGGCTGGGGGTTCCACTAGACAAGAGCGAAGCGATCAACTGGTACCGCAAGGCGGCAGGCCAGGGAAACGCTCGAGCCGCAGCCAATCTCGATAATCTCTCCCCGGGAACGGTTTTGCGTGGAACAATCACCGCGGTATGCGGACAGAAAACGGCTGACTGTATCACGCCGCCGCGCGCTGTTTTCGCTCCAGACCCCGAATTCTCGAAGGAGGCCCGCGACGCGAAATATCAGGGAACGTGCGTACTTATGGTGACGGTTGGTACCGACGGCCTGGTTACAAACGTTCGAGTGGTAAAAAGCCTCGGCAAAGGCCTGGATGAAAAGGCAGTGGAGGCGGTTCAGAAATGGAAGTTCGAGCCTGGTATGAAAGACGGCCAACCTGTCGCGGCTGAAATCGCGATCGAAGTAGATTTTCATTTGAAATAGCCGGCGATATCGAGCTGCGCTCGACTGGAGAGCCCAGGGCGGTCGTCCCCACACAATCAGCTATGGTCTTGTGATCACTTCGTTCGGAGACGAGGGGAGGACGAACTTTACGTTGCGCGCGGCGTTGGCTGCGAGGGTTTGGGACACGTTCAAAGTGGAGAGAGCGATTTTCTTGTTCCAGTATCCGTCAGTGTAGTAGTCGCCGCGGGCGTAGAGGATGCCGTCGGCGATGGTGTAGTCGCGGACTTCTTCGCTGTGTCCGTCGCGGAAGACTAAGAGTGCGGGCGGGAGGTCGTGCATCGGAGACGCGGCGGTGATTGAAGATCTTGTGAAATTGCTATGAGCTGATTTCGCCGTTTGGTTTTGACTCGCCTCGGCTGCGTCGGGCGCGAGTGTCAGCGGCAAAGCTTCGCCATCGGCTGCGGTACTGTTCACGCGGACATAGCGGCCGTTCTGGAGTTCGATCATCAGCGGCTGCGAGGCCGAAGGCTGTCGGTCCGCATATTCTGCCGGACTGGGTACGTTTGGACCAGCGAGGGCGCGCTCGGCTTGCAGCAGGACTACTGGTGGTTGCGAGGCTACGGGGTAGCCGGTGGAGTAAATGTCATCGGGATCGAAGGAATCGGCAAAGAACGGGAAGGGCAGCGAGGTATAGGGGAACGGCTGGCGGAATCTGGATGGATATGCGCCTCGTCCGAAAGCAAAACTGCGGACGGCTGAGTTGAGACGCGGGGTTGCGGAGTGCGGAGTTATAGCATGTGCTGCTCTTTGGGCCGCGGCCCATGGGGTTAGGGCTGTGAAGAGTCCGAAGACGGTGAGTAAGCGCATATCAATTTGCCTGGGCTGATGGCAAGTCGAAAGTGATGCCGTGGTCGTCGTTCAGTTTCTGGGTAGCCGGGAGATCGAGATCGGCTAGAGCGATCTTGCGGGGATGACCGGGTGTTAGATCGTAGATTGTTTGATTAACGATGGCGTAGTTTCCGATTTCGAGTTGATGACCGTCTTTGAAGATGAGGACGGTGGGATCGGGAGATGGCTCGGAGTCAGGATTATATTCAGCCGGAGAAGAGCCTTCTGCTTGCGCTTGTAGCGAGTTCGATTCGGCGGGCGATTCGTATCCTGGGGGAATGTAGGAGGATGGTCCGTCACCCCGGCGATCGAAGACGGTGGGGCCACCTTGATAGTTGGGATCGCTGTCGTCGGAGGCCCCGTTGTCGAGGACGTCTGCGGCGTAGGGAATGGGCACGCCGTACACGTAGGGATAGTAAAAGTAGACGGCCGGAGGGTTAGCCGTGGTGTGCTGAGAGCGGTTGTTGTTGCTTTGGGGCGTGGCGGTCCGAGAAGTCTTCGCGGGAAAAGTGGAGTTCGCTGAGACGTGCGCGGTCGAGCTGGTGGTTGCGCTGAAGGCGTGAGCGGAAGAACCCGCGCCGCTGTTTTGGGCCGGGCTGATGGAGACTAGAAGAAGCGGGAGCGAGAGCGTCCCGAAAAGCGCTAGCATAGCCGGAAACGCGGGCTGCACGGCAAGTTTCACAACATTATGATACTCCGACGGGAGGGTCATGGCGCACCTCTATTACCTACAGTTTAGATCGTGGTGAGGTGGGGTTGATGGGGGGAAATTGTAGAGAATTGTGATGGGCGACCGAAAGATCAAACGCTCAAACACAGGGTACGCAGAGGTTCACAGGGGAAACGTTCCTGCGCGTTGCAAGGCGGTTATCGATTCTGATTCAGGGAGCGGCTTGCGGGATTAGGACGGCGCGGCGGCGTTTCCTGAACTGAGAAACGCACCAGGCTACTCCGGCGGCGAGAGCGCTGTAGGGAAGGGGGCCCAGGCTGCCGCTGGTGAAGAGTCGGGCGGGGAGGTAGGTCAGCAGGAAGGTCCATAGGAAGATTTCGCTTTCCAGGACGTAGCCGATGAGAGATCCCGCGACGATGTAACAGAGCCGGATTACGGCCTGAGCAGCGAATTCGCCAGGGAGGCCGAGAGTACGGAGGGCATGAGCGGCGGCGGGGGCGTATTCGAGGCGGGCGAAGACCGTCAGGGCGGCTGCGAGGATTGCTACGGGGAAAAAACGCTGCGCGGAAATGCCCTGGGCCAAAGGATTGAAATAGTTGCGAACACCGCGCCAGTGGATTTTGTCGGAGAAGGTGTAGCTGTCTTCGCCGGGCAGAGGCTGGTAGCCTCCCACGGAAAGCTGATAAGCGCTGAAGCGCTCGTGTTCGCTTTGAACGGCTTTGAGGATGCGGTCGACGTCGGTGAGAGGGGCGACGGGGCATCCCATGGTCTGAGCGCGGGAGTCGTGGATGCGCTTCAACTTTGCGGGGTCGTCGATCTGGGGACACTCCTGTAGCACCCAATAGGGCGGATTGTCGAGGATGTTCTTCAGTTTCATGTTGCGGGTGGTGAGAACGCTGTCGTCGGTGAAGCGGGTGTGGAAGTGTATTACGCAACTGCCGGTGAAGGCTTGTTTGCCCTCGACGGTGAGGGTGAGTTCGTGGAGCGCCACCTCACAGCGTGAACTCTCGGCAGGGTTCGCATAGTATCGGGTCAGATTTTTGCCATAATTGCTGATGAGATACGTGCAGACCGGGCGGTAGTTCATGGCGGCCAATTTCTCGTCGTAGGGCGCGAAATAGCTTGCTTGCGCTTCGGTGAGAGAGGCTTCCGGGACGTTTTCGATCTGGTAGTGAGCGGGGACGTGCGGCACGCTTTTGCGCAGATTGGGCAGTGCGGTCAACAGCACTTTGCCAGTCACGAAGAGGAATACCGCTAGATCGATATCGAGTGAGAATCGCATGGATAATGTCTCCCGCGGGGGAGTTCGCTATGAGCTTAGCAACGATTTTGGGTTGAAGATGCGTTACGGAAGTGTTGCGGCGGCCAGCCGGCAGGCGCCTCGCTGCGCTTGGCTGGACGGCCGAAGGCGGCCGTCCCCACATGAGCAGTGCTGCTGTCCCCTACATGAACACTCAGATCATCCTTGGGGGACTTGGGTTAGGGCTTGGAGGTTCCAGAGGATGTAGGCGGCGAGGAGTCCCCAGACGGAGGCGGTGACCAGGGGGCGGGCCGGGGTTTCCATGAGGTCGGCTAGAACGCCGGAGACGAAGATCAGGATGAAGGGGACGGAGGCGAGGAGGAATCCAGCGCCGGCTACGTGGGGATGGGCCATGCCGAGTCCGACGAAAAGAAGGCCGATCAGGCCAGGAGCGGTGTTGCCGAGGTAGCGGGTGCGGCGCCAGACGATATAGGTTATGACGGCTACTGGCAAGAGCAGTGCCAGGGCGGGACAAGCGCGCAGGATCTCGCGGGTGACTTGAATGTAGACCCCGCGGACGGCGAAACTGCGCCAGGTCGCTCCCCAGAAAGAGGCGTGCCGCATGCTTTCGGAAAAAGCGTGGGTGTGGAAGAAATAGGTGGCGAAGAGCAGTGCCAGCGCAAGTAGACAGGCTGAGATCCAGATGGTGAGGGCTGCGCCGCGGCGGATCGGCGCGAGATAGAGCAGGAAGACCAGGGCTAGGGGTACGACTATGATCATGGAGAACTGGGATCCCACCGCGATGGCTAGAGATACTCCTAGTAGAACGATACGACGCCAGTTCCAGAGAATTACTTCGCGGGGGGCGTAGAGAGTGTGGGCTACAGCGATGGCGGTGAAGATGGCGCCGAAGGATCCCCAGGCCGCGAGGATTTCGGGCTCGGTGTGCCAGACGGCGCTGGCCTGGATCATGGATGGGGAAAAGCAGTAGAGGGTTAGGGCCAGGAATCCGCCGGTGTTGCCACAGAGGCGGCGGGCTACGTACCAGAGAGACGCGCCGAGGAAAACACCGCAGGCGAGGAACGGCATGCGCGGAAGCCAGCGCCAGCGCGGGGAGGATTCGGGACTGAACGGAGGTTGGGGCGAGGCCAGAAGTGGTGCGGCGGTTACGAGAGAGAGCAGCGGGGAGTGCTCGGTGTCGTAGCCGTCGGATTGGGAAATCTCGAGAGGAAGTCCGAAGGAGATATCGGGGAAAGGCGCGCCGGCGATTCGGGCACCGTGGAGTTGAAGCCATCCTGCGTCGATACGGACATCCTCGGAAACGCCGGGGGCTTTGGATGCGGTCAACTCGGAATGGACTAACCAGGATGCCTGCGCCAGGAAGGCCAGGAGTAGCAAGCCGGCTAGAAACTGCGGGCGTCCGAAACGTTCGCGGGTGAAAAAACGGGTCATGAGGCAGGACAAGTGTTTTACCATGACCGAGCGTGTTTCGGAGAAACTTCTAATCGGGAATACGAGAGAGTAGTGGTTCGGGAGGGGAACAGCAGGTTCCTCACTTTGTTCGGAATGACAAGGATTTGGTCTGAATGGATGAAGAGACGGACATCTCGACGAAACCGACGGCTCCCGGGCCGGAGTTTGCAGCGGCGGTGCAACCATCGTATGCGTGGGCGGTATTTTTTGATGGGGAAGGACTTAGGCCCGGATGGGGTGTGGCGTTTTATGTGGCGATGTTTTATTTGCTGGAGTATGTGGTCGTCCGCTGGGCTGGGTCGCTGGAGCTGGGGGCAGACGGGCTGTGGTCGATGATGCTGGAGGAGTTTGGAGTATTCGTGGCGGCGGTGGTTCCGGCGTTGGTGCTGGCTAGAGTTGAGAATCGGCCGTGGGGAGCGTACGGCCTGCCGGGGCGGCAGGCGTTTGGGAGATTATTTTGGGTGGGAGCGGTGTGGGGATTCGCGAGCATTACGCTGCTGCTGGGAACGATGTATGGGCTGCGAGTGTTTGAGGTGGGGCACTTGGCGATCCACGGCATGCGCAGCGTGAAATTTGCGGCCTTCTGGGCCCTCTATTTCTTGCTGGTGGGATTGTTCGAAGACTTTCATTTTCGCGGTTATTTGCAGTTCACGCTTACGCGGGGGATTGGCTTCTGGCCAGCAGCAGTTTTGCTCTCGGGATACTTCGGCTGGAGCCACCGCTTGAATGAAGGCGAGCGGTGGACGGGGTTGCTGGCGGCGACGGTGATTGGTTTGTTCTTTTGTTTGACGCTGCGGCGCACGGGCAGCTTGTGGTTTGCGGTGGGGTTTCACGCAGCGTGGGATTGGGGAGAGACGTTTGTTTATTCCGTACCGGATAGTGGGACTCTATTTCCGGGGCATCTCCTGAAGACATCGTTTCATGGTCCGGCTTGGCTTACGGGGGGGATGGTTGGGCCGGAGGGCAGCTTCCTTTGCTTTGTGGTTATTGGGGTGGCGGGGGTGGTGTTTGCGAAAAGGTATCGGGAGGTGAAGTTTGGGACAGGGGAAGAAAAATCTCCACCACAGAGGACACAGGGAATCACAGGGTAGTTCCGCTTGAATGGAATCCCCAAAGGGTGCTGACAATGAAATCTCGCTTCATCATTGGTTTGTTAATGGCTTCAGGTTCGGTGATGTTCGGCCAAACGGAAGTCCGGCCACGGGTTCGCGACCTGGGAGTGGAAGTGGGAGTGTTGCATCCCGGGCCGCTGAATGCCATCACCGATGTGGCAGGGGTGAAGGTTGGACAGACTACGCTGATTCGCGGTGACAACATTCGGACTGGAGTGACCGCGATTCTGCCGCATGGAGGAAATCTTTATAAGGAGAGAGTGCCGGGCGCGGTTTTTCTGGGCAATGCATACGGGAAACTGACGGGCTCGACGCAGGTGAACGAAATGGGCGAAATCGAGACGCCCATTCTGTTGACGGGAACAGACTCGGTACCCAGGGTGGCGGATGCTGTCATCACTTATGTGTTCAACCTCAAAGGAAATGAAAACGTACTGTCTGTGAATCCGCTGGTGGGTGAAACTAACGACGGGTGGCTGAGCGACATCCGCTCCCGTCCAATTACTCCCGAGGATGTGTTTGCCGCGATCAACAACGCGACCGGAGGTCCAGTCGATGAAGGCGTAGTAGGCGCGGGGACAGGTACGATTGCTTTTTCGTACAAGGGAGGAATCGGGACCTCTTCGCGGCTCCTGCCGGCTTCGCTTGGGGGCTACACCGTGGGGGTGCTGGTGCAGACCAACTTTGGCGGAAACCTGATTATTGCTGGTGTGCCCGTGGGCAAGGAGCTGGGAAATACTTATCCAAAGATCTCTTTCGATGAAAATGAAACTCCGGCGGGTCGGACACCGCCGCAGAGGGTCGATGGCTCTTGCATGATTGTGGTGGCGACAGATGCTCCGCTGGACCACCGCAATCTGAGCCGGCTTGCGGCGCGTGCGATGATGGGCCTGGCTCGGACGGGGTCGAGCGAAAGCAACGGCAGCGGGGATTATGTCATCGCCTTTTCGAGCTCTCCGGATGTGCGAATCGAAGCTGGTGACGCGGTGTATCGGCCAAAGGAGTTGTTAGGCAATGAGAGTATGTCTCCGTTATTTGAGGCTGTGATTGAGGCCACGGAGGAGGCGATCTACAACTCGATGTTCCGGGCGCATGACGTGACTGGTAATGGGCACACGATGAAGGCTTTGCCTCTGCAGGAAACCATCGATGTTTTGAAAAAACACAACGCGATTGCTGCGAAATAGGCGGCTGAGCACAGGACGGCTCGCTGCGCTCGCTGGGTGGGCGGATGCGCCCGTCTCCACATGGTCTGCTCCGCATGGTTCCACGCGATGGGTCGCGCATGGTTCCTTATTTGGAAACTCTTCCTGAGAGAGTTGCTGAATTGCTTTCTCCTAATCTTCGCCTGAGCCTATACTGCTTTTCATGGGCCCCGAGACGGATCTACTAACGTTGCTGCGGAGATATTGGGGGTACAGCACGTTTCGTCCGCTGCAGGAGCGGATTGTGCGCAGTTTGCTGGCTGGGCACGATGCTTGCGTGGTGATGCCGACGGGCGGGGGAAAGTCTTTGTGCTATCAGTTGCCGGCGGTGGTGTCGGGCGGGACGGCGGTGGTGATTTCTCCGTTGATCGCGCTGATGCAGGACCAAGCGGCGCAGTTGGCGCAGATGGGGATTCCGGCAGCGGTGCTGAACAGTACATTGAGCGAAGCGGAGCAGGCCAAGGTGATGAGCCGGGCGCGGGAAGGGGCATACCGGCTGCTTTATGTTTCTCCCGAACGTATCGCGCGCGGCGACACGATGGGCTGGTTGCAGCAGGTGCCGACTACATTTTTCGCGATTGATGAGGCGCACTGTATCTCTGAGTGGGGGCATGAGTTTCGTCCCGAATACCGGCAGCTGAATAAGTTGCGGGGGAAGTTTCCGGATCGTCCCATCGCGGCTTTTACGGCAAGCGCTACCCGGCACGTGCGGCATGACATTCTGGCGCAACTGCAGTTGCGCGATCCCGATAAATACATTGCCAGCTTTTACCGGCCTAACCTGCGCTATCTGGTGCGGGAGTGTGATGGGCTGGAGCAGATGGAATTGCTGGTGAAGGCTTTGCGGAGCTATGCCGGGAGCAACGTGATTATCTATTCTCCTACGATTAACCGGGTCGAGGAGACGGTGGATTTTCTTGGTGATCACGATATTGCTGCTCTGGGGTATCACGGCAAGATGGGAAGCGATGATCGGAGGCGGAATCAGGAACGGTGGATGTCGGACGAGGTGCGAGTGCTGGTGGGGACGATTGCTTTTGGGTTGGGGATTAATAAGGCGGCGGTGCGGGCGGTGATTCATTTGTCGCTGCCGAAATCGATTGAGCAGTACTACCAGGAAGCGGGACGGGCGGGACGCGACGGTGAGAGTGCGGATTGTGTTTTATTGTGGCAGAAAAAAGACGCCGGGCTGCTGGGATTTTTTGCGAATCAGATTACGGATGCGGCGGAGCGGGAGCGGGCGTGGGAGCGGTACCGGATTGTCCGGGAGTTTGTGGAATCGAAGCGCTGCCGGCATCGGCAGATTTGCGGACACTTCGGGGAGGTCGCGAAGTGGGAGACTTGTGAGGCTTGTGATGTCTGCGGGAGCACGACGGAGTGGATGTCGGCGGCTGCGCGGGGCGTGAGTTTTGCGGGGAAAGAATCGCGGCGGCAGGTTGCGGCGAACGTTTCTGTAGCCGATGCGGAGCTGCAGAACTATTTGCGGGAGTGGCGGCGGATTACGGCGAAGGAGCAAGGCGTGCCAGCGTTTGTGGTGTTGCATGACACGACTTTAGAGGAGATTTGCCGGCGGCAGCCGTCGTCGATTACCGATCTGCTGAACATCACTGGAATTGGCGAGCGGAAAGCTGAGGTGTACGGGAAGGGGATTCTGGCTGCGCTCGAGCGATATCGCGATGGCGCTCGCGCTTCCGCGGTTCCCGAGAAGAAGACTGCGCCTGCTTTGGAGACGATGCGTCTGCTGGTTGCGGGGAACAGCTTTGAGGACATTGCGAAGATCCGCGGACGACAGCTTTCCACAGTGGTGAATGCTGTGGCCAATCTCGTCGAGAGAGGTGATCTGGAGTTTCAAGCGGCTTGGATTGACCGGAACAAGCAGGCTGTGATTGAGGCGGCCTGCGCGAAACTTGGGATCAACGGATTGAAGCCTTTGAAGGACTCCTTGCCTCGGGAGATTACCTACGATGAGATCCGGCTGGTGGTGGCTCGGGTGCGGCGGGAGTTGAAGGTTAGTAAGGTGGATGTTCCGGCCTAAGCGTTGGGCTTTACCTCAGCGCTAAAGCCGGTTACTCAAGGCTAGGTAATCGCAGCGCTAAAGCGCTGCGCCACCCAAAATCACCCACTCTTTCGTCCACAGCTAGGAACCAAGAATCTGCTTTGCGGCGTCTTGGCCGGAGCGGATGCAGTCAGGGACGCCAATGCCGCGGTAGCCGTTGCCGGCGAGGGCCAGGTTCGGAAGCGTGTGGCGGAGGCGCTCGATGCGGTCGAGGCGTTCGAGATGACCGACGCCGTACTTGGCCATGGCAGACTTCCATTTGTAGACACGGGCGAAGAGAGGCGCGGCACGGAGGCCGAGGATCTGCTGCAGTTCGTTTCGGACTATGGCGATGATGGCGTCGTCGGATTGCGGCCAGATGCGTTCAGCGTTTGATCCGGCGAAGAAGCAGCGGAGCAGAGCGCGGTCTTCGGGAGCGCGGTGGGGGAACTTGTTATGGACGAAAGTCGCGGCCAGAAGGCGCTTGCCTTCGCTGCGGGGGACGAGGAATCCGAAGCCGGGAGGGAGAGACTGGCGGACTTCGCGATTGTAGCCGAGTCCGACGGTGATGGAGGAACTGTAGCCTATGGCCGCTAGTTCGGTGGAGAGCTCCGGGCTGCTGCTTGCGACTAGCTGGGCGGTGGTGTGCGCGGGCAGGGCGAGGATTACGGCGTCGAAGTGGTCGGACCTCAGTCCTGCTGACACGGTCCAGCCTCCGGCTTCGGGATGAATTGAC
>DATHOK010000205.1:0-4796 GCA_035484995.1 Verrucomicrobiia bacterium
CCGCGCAAACGATACAACACAAACTACTTATGCCGCATCCCAGTGATTGCGGCCCGGAACAGGCAACTTGACCGAGCCACGACAACCCACGGGCACTGAACCCAGCGAAGCCGAGTTGATCGAACGGGCCAAGCGGGGGGACGCAGAAGCGTTCCAGGCGCTCTATGACAAGCACAAGCGGCGGGTCTATTCGCTGTGTCTGCGCATGACGGCAAACACGGCGGAGGCCGAGGATTTGGCGCAGGAGGCGTTCCTGCAGCTCTTCCGCAAGATCGCGACATTTCGCGGGGAGTCGGCATTTTCGACGTGGTTGCACCGGCTCTCGGTTAACGTCGTGCTGATGCATTTGAGGAAGAAGAGCCTTCCGGTGGTCTCGTTGGAAGAGACCACGCAGGGGACTGAAGAGGATTCTCCGAAGAGGGATTTCGGGGCGGACGATATTGCGCTGGCCGGGTCCATTGACCGCATGCAGTTGCAGAGGGCGGTAGATGATCTACCTCCCGGTTACCGGACGATTTTCGTGCTGCACGACGTGGAAGGTTACGAGCATAATGAAATCGCGAAGATCGCGGGATGCTCGATTGGGAACAGCAAGTCGCAGTTACACAAGGCGCGCATGAAGTTGCGCGATCTGCTCAAGATGAACAGAGCCGAAAAGGCCGCAAAATCTCGAGTAGGTTAGGCAGGCGTTGGGCTACTGAACGACGAACGCGGAACGACATTAACCTGAGCAGGGGCGCAAGCGTTGCGGTCATACTTCGAGCCGCAACCGACTTGGGGAGAAGGTTATGAATTGCGTTGAGCTGCAACAAAGCTTGGCGGAGCTGGAAGATAGCGGCAGCGTGGAACAGCTCGCCCATCTCAGGGCGTGTCCGGCGTGCTCAGCGCTGGTGAGAGACCTGAATCAGATCGCAGCGGCGGCCAGCCGACTGCAAGCGGCGAACGAACCCAGCCCTAGAGTTTGGAATTCAATTGAAGCCGTCTTGCTGGAAGAGGGCCTGATCCGCCCGCAGCGAGCGTCCGGGTGGCTGATTCCATCCTTCGGCACCCGCTGGGGAGCGGCAAGATGGCTGGTTCCCATGGCGGCGATGTTACTGCTGGCTTTGGGAATCTCTTTACGGCGTGAGTTGCAGCCGGCTCAGTTGGGTCAACAGGCCTCGGTGGCCATCCCAGCAGCGAATCCCATGGATCTCAATGACGACGACCTGAGGCAGGAAATTGCGGATAGCGCTCCGGAAGTGAAGACGCAATACGAAGAGAATCTCCGGCAGGTGAACGACTCCATTCGCGATGCCCAGGGCGTTGTGGATGAGACTCCGAATGACGAGGACGCCCGGCGGTCGTTGATGGATGCGTACCAGCAGAAAGCGATGCTTTTTGAGCTGGCCATGGACCGCTCCGCGGAATAGTGTTGGAAGTTTCGAGTAGGATTGACGGCGATGGCGGATCAGTGGGCTTGGGGGAGTTGCACATGGTAAGTAAACGCGCGGCAAAGCTAGTTACGATTGGCGTAATCGTGGCAGGAACGCTCGTGGCCGAGAGCAAACGGGAGTATCACTTCTCCGTAGGGCCGAAAGCCGGCGTGTCGGTGATGAATCCTTATGGCTCGATTTCGGTCAAGCCGTCGTTGAACAATACGGTCGTGGTCAATGCGATTTTGCACTCCGACAAGGTTGAGGTCGACAACAGCCAAAATGGAAACCGCGTGGATATTCAATCGCACCTGCTGGCCGGAGCCGACGCCGATTCGGGGCGCGTGGATTATGAAGTTCTGGTTCCCGCCGATGCCAGCGTCACTCTCCATTCCAGCACCGGTTCCCTACGCGCCGAGAAACTGCACGGCGACGTTAGTTTGGAAGGCGCGGGAGCGGCAGTGGATGTTCGCGACGTCTCCGACGCCCACGTCCACGTCAAGACCATGAACGGGGCCGTGAATCTGGATAACATCCAAAACGGCCATGTCGAGGTCGATTCGCTGAGCGGAGACGTTACGCTGAGAAGCGTGACCGGCCCCCTGGTGCAGGTGGTTTCGACCAGCGGCAGAATCAACTACTTTGGCGACTTCGGCAACAGCGGCGAATACCGGCTGACCAGCCACAGCGGCGATATCGAAGCCACCATCCCGGAATGGACATCCGCGGACGTGAGTGCCCGTTCGGTGCGCGGAGAGGTACACGACGACATTCCTCTTCAGCCGAAGAATCACACCTGGTTTCCCGTCAATAAGGGACGTGCCTTTGCAGGTACCATGGGTCGAGTTGCGGTGTCCTCGACCGTGGTATTGCGCACCTTCAGTGGTAAAATTCACCTCAGAAAACGCTCCGAAAAACAATAAAGAAAACGAAGCGAAAACCGGTTCGGCGGAAACGGTCTGCTCAAGGCCCGAAGAAAACGGCGGGCTTTGCTGCGCGTGGCCGCAAAGACCAGGAGCCACGCCGCCAGCCGCGGGGCGTGATCCTTGTCGGGTTCATGGGCGCTGGTAAGAGCAGTGTGGGCCGGGCCCTGGCCGACCAACTGGGCTGGACGTTTGAGGATCTCGATGACCGGATTGAACAGCGGGAGGGGCGCACGGTCCCTGAAATCTTCCGCGATTCAGGCGAAGTGGGTTTTCGCCGCGCCGAGCACAAGGCTTTAAAGCAACTGATGGAGGAATTGCAAGCTGCTCCTAAGAAAATCGTGGCCCTGGGCGGTGGGGCTTTCGCGCAGAAGGAGAATGCCAGGCTGATCGAAGCCGAAGGCATTCCCACCGTATTCCTGGACGCGGAAGTGGACGAGTTGTGGCGGCGTTGCCGGCAGCAGGCCGAGCGGGGAGGAATTGAGCGTCCATTGTGGGGCAGCCTGGAGCGTTTCGGCGAGCTTTACGAGGCGCGGCGAAGATATTATCTGAAGGCTTCGTTCAGACAAGAAACAGACGAGAAGACCATTCAGGAAATTGCGACCGAGGTGGTTGAAGCTTTGGGCTTGAACCGAAGACGAGAGAAGCGAGGAGAAAAGTAGTGACTCTGATGGCACGGATGCGATGGGGAACGGTGGTAGTTCTGGCGAGCGCGGCAGTTTTGTACGCCGGCGACAAGAAAGACAAGCCGGCGGGCGCCAAGCAGATCGATTCGGGCTCCTTCGGCGTTTTCGTCAAAGGCCAGCGCGTGGTCACCGAGACGTTTTCCATCGAACAGTTAAACGGAAACACCATCATCAAGGCCCTTCTCAAACAAACTTCCGGCGCGGATCAGACCTCCCAGAAATCGAGCCTTGAGATTACCGCGAGCGGTGAGCTGATCCGTTACGAATGGAGCGCTTCATCTGGGGATTCGCTGGTCCTGCTTCCCGACAATGAGATCCTGGTCGAAAAGATCACGACACCGTCGTCTGCGAAGCCTGTCGAACAGCGTTTCATCCTGCCTGGGGTTTCGCCCATTCTCGACAATAATTTCTTTGTCCATCGCGAGGTTCTGGCATGGCACTACCTGGCGGTCGCGCCGTGCAACGGTGAAGGGAGCAGCCGGCAATGCCAGCCGCTGGATTTTGGCGCGGTGGTTCCTCAAAGCCGGGTTTCGATGCCCGTACGCCTGGAGTTGGTGGGTAGGGAAAAGGTTTTGATCCGGGGAACCGAGCGGGAACTATTGCGGCTGAATCTGAAGGGTGACGAGTTCACCTGGGCGCTCTGGCTGGATGACAAAGACCAGTTCAAGCTAATGCGAGTGCTGATTCCAGACGATAATACAGAAGTAGTGCGGGATTAGCCGGAACGCGGCAACCGCACGGGATTCGATTGGGAGACGGGCACGATGCCGGTGGCAGATGCACGGACGGCGCGGGTTCTGATCACGGTGCTGTTATTTGCGCTGGGGCTGGGGTTTCTCTATGTGGCGCGGCAAACGCTGATGGCCTTTCTGTTTGCCATTTTTTTCGCCTACCTGATGAGCCCTCTGGTATCGAGCCTGGAAAGACTGCTGCACGGGCGTGTACGCGCGATCGCAGTAATTTACCTGTTGCTGCTCAGCCTGGTGGTGCTGTTTTTCATTTCCATGGGACCGCGGATCGGCCACGAGGGCGCGCGCCTGGGCCAGTCGCTGCCCGCGCTGGCAAAGCTGAGTTCGGGACAGATCGCGGAACAACTGGGAGAACAGCATGGCTGGAACTCCCGAATGATCGAACTACTTCGCGACTACATCGCCGGCCACAGTGACGAAATTGAACAATTGGCGCAGAAGGTCGGGCTGCGTGTAGCGGAAGCGGCAAAACAGGCATGGCTGCTGGTTATTGTTCCGTTGTTGTCGATTTTCTTTCTGAAGGATGGACGCGCCTTCAGCGAAGTTCTGCTCGCTCTGGTGCAGTCGAGACCTCAGCGAGAACTATTGCAAGGCGTGCTTAGCGATTTGAATCAGATGCTGGCCCATTTCATTCGGGCGCAACTCACCCTCGCGGCGCTGACGTTCGTCATGTATTCGGCGGTTCTCGCCATGATGCGAATGCCCTACGCTCTGGTGCTGGGCACAGTGGGCGGCCTGCTGGAGTTTATTCCAGTGCTCGGGCCACTGACCGCCGCGGTGGCAATCGTGGGCGTGGCCTTGCTGATGGGCTACCAGCACTGGGTGGCGCTGGTCATCTTTCTAGGAGTCTGGCGGCTGATCCAGGACTATGTATCTTCACCGCGCATCATGGGACACAGCATGGAGCTGCACCCTCTGGCGGCGATTTTTGGCGTAATGGCCGGTGCAGAAGTGGCCGGCATCCTGGGTATTTTTCTTTCGATTCCCGTGATGGCAAGTCTACGAATCGTATTCCGCCGCTGGCGG
>DATHOK010000206.1:0-4554 GCA_035484995.1 Verrucomicrobiia bacterium
GAGATCTAGCCCACTCACAACACAATTGAGTTCGATTCCACGAAAATGCTATATTTCTGGCTCGTGATGGTGAGGTGGCCTCATGAGACTCTGCGCCTTGCTCGTTGCATCCCTTCTTCTTGCGTGTTCTCTCGCTGCCCAAGAATCCGAGGAATCGCTGCGCGGACCTGATGGCGGAACGCGGGTGCGCGTCGGCGGCATTGAGATCCTTCCTGTCGCCGGAAAGCCATTCTCGGGCCGCGACAACATCGAGTGGACACGCAACCTCGAAGACGGAACCGTCGTCACGACCCATCTCTATGCGAAACTTGCCCGCGACGGCCAGGGCCGGATCTACCGCGAACACGTCTCCTTCGTTCCAGCCAATTCCGATCAGGAATCCAGACAGCGAGAAATCAACCTGTTGGACCCCGTCACCCACACCCGAACTACCTGCATCGTCGCGACGCGTCGTTGCAGCGTGACCGGCTATTATGCCCCGACTTCGTTTACACCCCGGCCTGCCGGACCGTTCGACGACGGAAAGCGTTTTCTGACTCGAGAGAATCTGGGGTCCGACGTGATCGACGATCTTAATGTGGTCGGTACGCGCGAGACAATCACGATTAATGCTGGCGTTCTCGGGAACAACAAGCCGCTGGTTAGCACGAGGGAGTTCTGGTATTCCCCCGACCTGCAAGTAAACTTGTCAGTCCTGCGCAAAGATCCAAGAGAAGGAACGCAGGTGATTCATGTAGTTGATCTCTCGCGCACCGAACCCGACCCCGCAACGTTCCAGGTTCCCGCCGGCTATGTCGTCCAGGATCTCCGGCAACGACCGGCCAAAACTGACAATTGATCTGCGCCAGCGAACGCCACCCGTGACCCGCTCTGGGCGATAGAATGTTTGCACCCGCTTAGTTTGAAGTTCAAGCACATCGATCCCAGAAATGGTCACGCTCAACGATATCTCCGAAGCTCGGCGGCGTATTCAGGGAGTTGCCTCCCGCACACACCTCATCGAGATCGACCTTGCTGGCAAAACCTCCAATAGCGAAGGCCGCAGACTCTACGTCAAGCCCGAAAACCAGCAGCCGATCGGCGCTTTCAAACTTCGCGGGGCTTACAACAAGATCGCATCCCTGTCGGAAAAAGACCGCAGGCGTGGAGTGATCACATACTCCAGCGGCAACCACGCGCAGGGCGTGGCCTATGCGGCGCGCGCGCTGGGCGTGAAGGCCGTCATCGTCATGCCGCAGAACGCTCCAGCGATCAAACGCGAAGCCACAGCGGCGCTGGGAGCGGAGATCGTCTTCGTGGGCCCGGGCAGTTCCGAGCGTCAGCTCAAGGCTGAAGAACTGGCCGCGCAGCATGGCTATGTAATCGTGCCTCCTTACAACGACGAGCAGATCATCGCCGGTCAAGGCACGATGGGACTGGAGATTCTCGAAGACCTGCCCGAGGTCGAAATGGTTCTTGCTCCGGTCGGCGGCGGCGGAATGCTCAGCGGCGTGGCGACAGCGATTAAATTAAGCAAGCCGTCGGCCAAGGTAATCGGCGTGGAGCCAGAGCTGGCGAGCGACGCGCGGGCCAGCTTTCGTGGTGGAAAAATCGTACAGTTCCCGGCTGAACAGGTTTCGTCCACGATCGCCGACGGATTGCGCACGCAAAGCATCGGCCCCATTAACTTCGAGCACATCCGCCGCTACGTCGATGACATCGTCGCCGTAAGCGAAGACGAGATTATCGAGGCAGTCCGTCTGCTGGCGGCTAATCCCAACACCCTTGCCGAACCCAGCGGAGCGGTGGCCGTGGCCGCGTTCCTGTTCCACCGCGATGAGCTTCCGGCTACGAAGCTGAACGTCGCCATTATCAGCGGTGGCAACATCGACCCTAAAATGTTGGAAGAGTTCCGCCGCCGTTAGGACGCGGGAAGGCCTGCCAGATTATTTTCTCCGTCCGGCTACCGCCCAGCGCCGAATCGCGACTGCCGACCACACGGCCTCGACCAATCCGAATGGCCAGGCTCCCTGCAGAAATCCGTAGACGGAGCCGAGCGCGCACGCTCCGGCGAAAGCCAGAATGAACCACCGGCTCCTTGCTTCCAGCGCATAGCACACGAGCATCGCTGTTACCGCGAACAGGCCGAATATTGATAAAGGTGTCATCGGAGCAGCGCGCGACCAGCCAGCAATCCTATCAAGTTTTTCTTGCGCTCGAATCGGCTGAGGGTAACACGTCTGTATTCGGCATCGAGAAACTTCGATGGCGGCGTGACCCCGGAAGGAGAAAGGCGCTAACATGTTCGTAGTTTCCGAAATTTTATGAAACCACGATTTACGGTATTCAAGATTGCCGCAGTTCTTGCTGTCTGCGCCTCGTTCGCCTGGGCTGACGCCCTGCGGGGAACGCTGGTAAGCGAAGAAGCCATCCGCGTCGCTCCAGACACCGCCGCCGCCAAGCTCGCAGAGGTAGGGCCAGGGCGCGAGTTGGTCGTTATCGACACCAGCCGCGGCTGGGTTCATGTGGAAGCAATCCTCCGCCAGCCTAGCCATGCCGAGGGCGCGACTGAGGATGAAGAGGAGGGCAAGACGATTACCGGCTGGGTTCCGGCAAGGGCTGTAATCACCAGCACGACGCAGGACGGTGACCGCATTATCTTTGGCGAAGCCGCGGACTCCGAGGATGCGGCCAGCAGCCGCCGCGGCCGTCGCGATGCCGCGCAGGACGCGATGCAGCTTTATTATCGTGTCTATGATTTGATGCCGACCTCGCCCCTGGCCGCGGAAGCACTGTACCGGGCGGCTGATATTCGCTGGCAAGTAGAGCGATCGGACGTAATGACTCGCCCCTCCGCGCGGGAACGGCAAGCTTATATGCGCGGTCAGATGAACGAAGAGTGGATGAAGCTCGTGATCAAGAAATACCCTGGCACGAAGTTCGCTGACTTGGCCGCTTTTCGATTGATAGAAAACAAACTGTGCGGCGAGTGGGAAGGTTTGGCGAAGTGTCCTGATAAAGAGGCCGACCTTTACGAAAACTACGCCAAGGAACATCCCCAGTCTCCGGCCGCACCAGAGGCCTTGTACGACGCAGCCTGGCGCCGGTCCGCACTGATAGAGATTTACAAGACAGAGCCCAACCAGAAGAAGTCTGCTGAATCCAAAGATCGCGCTCTGGCGCTGGCACAGAAAGTCGTCAGCCAGTATGGGCAAAGCGATTGGGCCTTGCGTACCGAGCGGCTGATCTTCTACATTCAGCAAGGCATTCCAACCTACGGAAATACGGCGGACTAAATTTGCCTATTTATCAAGCTGTGGTTCTTGCCATCATTCAAGGACTGGCGGAATTCATTCCCGTTTCCAGCTCTGGACATCTCATTATTGTGCGGCGTCTGCTCGGCTGGAACGAGCTTTCGCCGGCTCATGAACTCACCTTCGACGTGGCGTTGCACTTCGGCACCCTGCTCTCCGTCCTCTTCTACTTCCGCCGCACGTGGTTTCAGATTATCCGCGCGGCGCTGGGAGGTAAGATCGTCCGCTTCTCCGAAGCTGGCGGGGCAGACGAAAACCTGACTCTGCAGGAGCGTAAGGATGAGCGCATGCTTCTATGGTTTCTGGCTGTGGCGACGATTCCGGGAGCCATTGCGGGCAAGCTGCTCGAGCATTCCGCGGAAGATTACTTCCGCGAACACATTGTCCTGATTGCGGCCGCATTGATCATCGTTGCGCTTCTCATGTGGCTGGCAGAGAAAGTCGGCAAACGGGAGAAACCTCTGACGCGCATCTCTTTCGCAGACTCGCTGGTCGTCGGCGTAGCGCAGTCCTTTGCCTTGCTCCCGGGAGTTTCGCGATCCGGCTCAACCATCACTGCGGGATTATTTCGCAACATGACCCGCGAAGCCGCGGTTCGCTTCAGCTTTCTGCTCTCTACTCCGCTCATCGCCGGTGCCGCGTTGCTGAAGGCGTACGAGGTTCACAAGGAGGGCCTGCCTGATGGGATGCAGGCGCCTTTTATCGTTGGTATTGTTGTTTCCGCGATCGTGGGCTACGCCACCATCGCCTGGCTCATTCGCTACCTGCAGTCCAACACTCTGCGGGTGTTTATCGTCTATCGGATCGTGGTTGGCGTCGTCGTGATCGCCCTGGCGTATGCTTGGCATCTTCAGTAGGCACGTCGCGCAGACGCGCTGGTCTTTATCGGGGAATCGGGGAATCGGGAAAAGAGCTAAGGCAACACCTTCACTCCCATGACTGGCTCGGGCAAAGCGGAAGGCATGTTCTTGGCGCCGGCCACTGGTAGCGCCATGTTTCAAGCTTTCTGCCGCGGGTTTTTCTTCTGTTACTGCCCGCTGACAGTCGAAGGGCGCGAGCACCTTCCGGCTTCTCCATTCATCATCTGCAGCAATCACACCAGCCATATCGACAGCGCAGTTCTGATGACTGCTTCAGGACGGCCTTTTTCGACTTTCGCACTGCTGGGTGCGAGTGATTATTTCTTTGACTCCAAGAGGGTGAGGTTCGTAGTCTCTCGATTCATGAACGTCATCCCCATCGATCGCCAGGCTCAGGCCAA
>DATHOK010000207.1:0-4242 GCA_035484995.1 Verrucomicrobiia bacterium
TCGACGAAATCACGGTGCTGTAGTATCACGATGCTGGAATGAATACCAGGAAATAATCCATCTTGTCGCCCTTCACAAAGTCATACTGCTCGAGCAGCCGATAGCCAGCCTGCGAGGCTTCCTGCAGGACTACGTCCCGGCCCACTCCGTGGTCTTCGCCATTTCCATTGCGATCGATGATTCCAACCTTGGCCCCGGGACGCAGCGCTGCCCGCAGGTTTCGTAGCATCGCAACCGGCTCGGCAACTTCGTGATAAGTCTTCAAGAGCAGAACGGCGTCAACCGTTCCTGGGGGAAGAAGGGGATCGTCGGCTTTGCCGAGGATGGTCTTTACATTGTGCAACTGCTCCTTGTTTGCGCGAGCGTCAACATAGCGGATCGATTCCGGGTTGATGTCCACGGCATAAACCTCGCCGCGTTCACCCACACGCCGCGCCGCACGCACCGTGAACCAGCCCGACCCCGCTCCAATGTCCGCCACCGTCTTTCCCGGCGTGACACCCAGAATGTCCATGACGCGATTCACTTGCAGCCGCTCGTCCCGCCCAGGAGAGTCGAAAATAGAAAGATCTCCCGTATAAGGTTCGCTGGTTTTGCGATGCTGGGCAGGAGCAGTAACCGGAGCCTGTGCTGCCCCTTGACCATA
The DNA here is from genome assembly GCA_035484995.1 of Verrucomicrobiia bacterium. GTDB lineage: Bacteria > Acidobacteriota > Terriglobia > Terriglobales > Acidobacteriaceae > Sulfotelmatobacter. The sequence continues at coordinate 647 of DATHOK010000207.1, forward strand.
ACCGCGAGAAACCGTCTGGCAGGAAATAAGAAGCGCCATCATCAGCACGCAACGTCGAAAAGTCACTGCAAACCTCCGGAAACAGCCTCTAGAATAGACTTTGTGAGAGCAACTCGGTGAGCAGGGATCCAGCGGCGCAGAACAAAGGCTGCGCCACATTCTTTGACTCTGAAGTTCCCATAGCCTAGACTTTTTGAAGGCAGTTCCACCGATCCGCCTGTGTTCGGAACGCCTGAACCGTCCTTGGAGGAGTTATGGGTGAGTTTTCGCCCTGGCATTGGTTACTAATTATCGCTATCGCTCTTCTGCTCTTCGGCCCCGCAAAATTCGCCGCCGTCGGCAAGGGCATCGGCGAAGGCATCCGTAACTTCAAAGCTTCCATGAAAGAAGGCGCCGAACCGAAAAAAGAAAAAGAGGAAGAAAAGAAGTCCTAGCCGAAGATTTGTAGCTGCAATTCAGAGCGCTCCCCGCGTTCGCAGCATGCGATACACCAGCGCCACCGGCAGTCCCACCACATTGCCGTAGTCCCCTTCAATCCGCGGGATCCAGCGCGAAGCGATGCCTTGGATCGCATACGCTCCCGCCTTGTCCATAGGCTCTCCGGTGGCCACATAATCGCGAATCTCTTTGTCGGAAACCTCGCACACGGTCACCAAGGTGGTTTCGGAAGCAGTAATCAGGTCGGTTTTCCTGGCCACTGACCACTGACCACCGACCACTGGGTTTACCACACACACACCAGTGATCACGGCGTGCTTGCGTCCCGACAACATTCGCAACATGCGCTCGGCATCGTCCCTATCGCGAGGCTTGCCCAGGATTGCGCCATCGACCACAACAATCGTATCCGCGCCAAGGACGTAATCTCCCTCCCGGCCTTGAAAAACCGCCAGCGCCTTTTCCCGCGCCAGCCGCTCGGCGCAGTCCTGCGGAGACTCCCCCGCCAGCGGAGTTTCATTGATGTCAGCGGGCTGCACCGTAAATGCAATCCCAGCATGGCGTAACAATTCCTGGCGTCGTGGCGAGGCAGAGGCAAGAACAATCATGCGAATCAGATTCCAAAGGTTTGTGCTAGCCACTGATCACTGACCACTGGCCACTGCATTTCATCTGCTCCCAACCACCCCGCGCACCGACTCAATCAACTTCGCCGAATCGTAACCGACGCCGTCCTTGAACACTGTCTCCACGTTCTCGATGTCTTCGATCTTCTTCGACGGATCGCCCTTGATCACGACCAGATCCGCCTGCTTCCCTGCAGCGATCGTGCCAATGCGGTCTAGTTCTCCAAGATATTGGGCTCCGTTTGCGGTGGCAATGTGAATCGCCTCCACCGGCGTAAACCCCGCTTCGACCAACAGCTCCACTTCACGCTGATCTCCGAAACCAGCAATCACTCCGCCCATCCCGGTGGGATCCAACCCGGCCAGCAGCAAACCTCCGGCTTGCACGAAGGCATGCTCGAACTCCATTTCTTTCTCGAAAGCAGCGGCCCACGGTGAAGAGGCACCGTGGTAACGCTGCCGGATAAGATTCGCGTCGCCCGCCCGCACCTTGTTGTTGAGCAACGCGCTGCGGGCGTCAGGCGACAAAGCATCGAGAATACGCCGCTGAATCGTCGGTCGTCCCGGCACGGACATTTCAAACACGGGCAGCGTCGATGTGACTGCAACGTGGTGTTGAACCAGATCGACGATCGTATCGTGCACGGGCCCGCTTTGCACATCGAGTTTGGAGAGGAACTCATAGTCAAGTTTTTCGGGACACTCGCCCGGCTTCTTCCAGGGAAAAAATTCCGTGTCCACAAGCAACCCATGTTCCAGATCGTCAATTCCAATCGCAGCCGCTTCCCGAAAACCGATGGAACAAAGATGCCCCGTAACCTTAGCTTCGCGCTTGTGTGCCGCAGCCACCGCAGCGGAAAGTTCCGCCGGAGTAATGAACATGTACGCTTTGAAATTGTCGACGCCCTGATCCAGCCAGAAATTAACCGTCTTCGTGGCGTCGTCAGCCCCAGTGAGCTGGTGCAACTGCACGGCGAAACTACCAGGCCCTTCAAGATAAGGCCCGGTGACGTGAATCTTCGGACCCGGAGTTTCGCCCTTATCAATCAGTTTCTTGAGCTCAAGATCAGTGTAGGCCTCAAGCGCTCCCGTGGTGCGAATGGTGGTCACGCCGCTGGCCAGATACAAGCGCGGAAAGCTGAACCCCATCTCTCCGAAGATGCCGTCCCCCATCGGATAAAACATGTGATCGTGCATCCCGACGAGCCCGGGAATAACGCTGTATCCGTGGAGGTCAACCACCTGCGCATCTTTAGGAACGTTCGCCGACGCGGCATTAGAAACCGATTCGATCTTCCCTTTTGACATCACGACTGTCTGGTCGTCCCGCGCCGCCGTGCCCGTGCCGTCGATCACACGCACATGGGTCAGCGCCACCACAGGTGCGTCCACTTTCACAAAACCACGCACCTGCGGCGAAAGAGTCTGCCCCATCAACGCGATCGAACAGGCAATCACCAGGAAGCCAGCACCGAAAAGTTTGCGCATGATTCTCCTCCGCGACCACAAGGCAGGATTCTACCGAAGAACGCCCCAGTCCGCCCAAAAGGAAGTCCAAGCCTTACCCTGTGTGACTCTGTGCCCCCGGTGTTGAAGATTTTAGGACGCTATCGAATCCGGGACTCGCAAGAATCCAAACTGCTCTCGAAACTAAGAACTCTACCCCGCCTGTTAAAATCAAAGATTAGCCCCAGTCTCGCAAGAGTGAGTTGCCTGGAGCTGGTGCCGGGTAGATATTGATCCGGTTTACCGGCAACTGACAACTGGCCACTGGCCACTGAATCTATGGACGCCGCTTTCCTCCGTAACTTTGCGATCATCGCGCATATCGACCACGGTAAATCCACGCTGGCGGACCGCCTGCTGGAGCTGACCGGATCGCTCACCGCGCGCGAGATGCAGGCCCAGGTGCTCGACTCCATGGACCTCGAGCGCGAGCGCGGCATCACCATCAAGGCCCACGCCGTCCGCATGATGTATACCGCCCACGACGGCCAGACCTATCAGCTCAACCTGATCGACACTCCTGGCCACGTGGATTTCTCCTACGAGGTATCGCGTTCGCTAGCCTCCTGCGAAGGCGCGCTGTTGATAGTCGATGCCTCCCAGGGCGTGGAAGCCCAAACCCTCGCCAACGCCTACCTTGCCATTAATAATGGCCTCGAAATTATTCCCGTCATCAACAAAATCGATCTGCAAAGCGCCGACATCCCGCGCACCAAGGAAATGATCGAAAGCGCCGTCGGCCTCGACGCCTCCGACGCCGTACTTATCAGCGCCAAGACCGGCCAGGGCGTGCCCGACGTCCTCGAAGCTATCGTGAAGCGCATCCCGCCGCCCAAAGGCAATCCCGACGGCCGCCTGCAAGCTCTGATTTTCGACTCCTGGTTCGATGCTTACCGCGGAGTGGTCATCCTCACCCGCGTTTTTCAAGGCACGCTGCGCAAGGGCCAGAGAATTCGTCTCTGGTCAAACGGCACAACGTTCGACGCGGAAACGCTCGGCGTGCAAAGCCCCAAGCCAGTCGAGATC
>DATHOK010000208.1:0-17482 GCA_035484995.1 Verrucomicrobiia bacterium
CTGCCCATGGACCACTTGGCGGCAGGCCGTCCGGGGAAATGCACGCCACGGGCGTGCATGGCTGATAACGACCTTGCTCTCGGGCGGATCGTGCAGGCGCTTTCGCACAGCCCGTATTGGAAGGACACAGTGATCTTCGTCCTCGAGGATGACGCGCAGGCTGGCCCCGATCACACGGATTCGCACCGCGCGCCGTTCTATGCCATCTCGGCCTACAACCGGCCGGGCACCGTGCATCGCTTCATGAATACGACGGACGTGGTCGCGGCGATCGAAGACATCCTCGGAATGGGTCGGCTGTCGAAATTCGATTACTTCAGCCGCTCTCTGGCCGACATCTTCGCATCTACGGCCGACCTGACGCCTTATGACCCAATTGTCCCCACGCAGGACTTGAATGAAAAGAATCCGCAGAATACAACCGCCGCACGCATGTCGGAGGGGCTCGATCTCAGCGCTCCCGATCGCGTGGACGATCAGCTCTACAACCGCATTCTTTGGCTGATGTTGAAGGGTGATGTTCCGCGACTGGCTGCACAGAGCCGCGCTGCTCTGCATGCACTGCAATCGAGCAAATGACGATGAGTGGTTCGCTTTCCTTTGCGGAACCGCGGGTCCACATATGATAGAAATAGGTTTCTACTCGCGAGCAAACTTTGCGCAAGACTCCACCAGATCAGTCATCGCAGGCCAATCCTGCTCGATCCCCGCGCGAAAAAGACCCCGCGCGCCGGGTCGCCCTCGCGGGCTTCGGAACTGTGGGCCGCGCCGTGGCCAAGATTCTCGGCGAGCGCAACGCAGCTGACGGCTTGCTCCGCCTCACCCACATTTGCAACCGCAACATCGAGCGCAAGAAACAGCCATGGCTTGCCGAGCGCTGGATTCCGAGCAACGTGATCTGGACCGCCGACTTCCACACTATTCTCAACTCCGACGCTGACATCGTTATTGAACTGATCGGGGGCTTGACGCCCGCGGAAGAGTTAGTGCGAGGCGCGCTCAGCGCGGGCAAATCGGTGGTCACGGCCAATAAGCAGCTCATCGCCCGCCACGGCCCGGACTTGCTGCAGCTCGCCCGCGCAAATGGCTGCCAGCTCGAGTTTGGAGCATCCGTTGCCGGCGGCGTTCCCGTTCTTCCCGCGCTGCGCACCGGACTCAGCGGGGATCGCTTGCACGGCATCGCCGGCATTCTGAACGGCACCTGCAACTACATTCTCAGCCGCATTGAGACCGACCGCATTCCCTTCAGCGAGGCTCTCGAAGAAGCGCAGGCGCGCGGCTATGCAGAAGCCGACGCCAGCGAAGATCTCGACGGCGGCGATGCCCGCGCCAAGCTTTCCATTCTCGCGCTGGCTGGGCTGCACGTCCGCGTTTCTCCCGGAGACATTCGCGCCCGCACCATCCGCCTCATCGACGCTGTTGATTTCGATTATGCCGCCGAACTGGGTTGCACTATCCGCCAGATTTCGCGCGCCGATCTGAAAGACACGACTCTGTTTGCCGACGTCGGCCCCAGCCTGGTTCCCGCGTCGTCTCCCTTTGGACGCGTGCAGAGAAACCTGAATCTGGTTTTGACTTCGGGAGAATACGGCGGCGACACGGCTTTCCTGGGCGCCGGTGCGGGAGGAGATCCCACAGCCGTTGCCGTAGTTTCAGACTTGATGTTTGTGGCGGAAAGTCTCGCGGCTAGGGATTGCTCGGGAAGTCGCTCTGCCGGAAGTCACTCGGTCGAATCAGGCACGCATGGCCCGCTGCAATTAGCCTCGCCGAAAGTCAGTTGCGACTTTGAGACACCCTGGTATCTGCGATTTCTCGTGAAGGATCAACCGGGCATCATCGCAGGCCTGGCAGCGATCCTCTCATCTCATCAACTGAATATTGATGCCGTGCTGCAAAATCCTGGCTTCGACAAAAACTCCCTGCCCTTCGTCATCACGCTTGAGCCTTGCCGCGACGCGCTGTTGCAGCCCGCTCTGCAGGAAATGTCCGCGTTGTCTTTCGCGCTCCGTCCTTGCCTCTGCCTGCCGATTCTGCGCTAAGCTTTCCAAGTCTTTCTATCTCACCGCGCCCACACTACGGGCTCTCATCCCGAAGCGAAGGATCATGGTGTTTGCTCGTAACGGCAATGATGTGGCGCGAGCAAAACCTTAGGTCCTTCGCTTTGCTCGGAAACAAGCGTCTCAAGCGCTAGCTGGCTTTGCTCCAGAACGGATTCTTCAGCCCCGCAGGCGCAAGCGCGCTGTCGGTTGTCGTTTCTGCACCTGAATCGTCCGAGATTTTCTCATCGAGCAAGCGGGATGAAGGAGCATTGGTATCTTCCTGGCAGTAGGAAGGCGTTGTAGGAGAAGGGAATTCTAATTTCACAGCCAACCTCCACGTTCTCTATGTGTATCTATTGAAACACTCCGAAGGATATGCGAAGGCCGCAAAATCCCGATGGTTTGCATCGAAAAATCAGCTGCTGGAGATTTCGTGGCCATGGCATTATGTCGAACCCTTGATAGAACTGCTAGGATGTCGAGTCACGCGACACTGTGAGAATTCCGAAACAATCCTCCTGAGGAAGACCTTTCATGAACTACCGCAAGCTGGGACGAACCGGTTTCGACGTCAGTGATATCTCCTATGGACTCTGGGGCATGAGTGGATGGAGCGGCTCTGACGACCGCCAGTCGCTCGACTCCCTGCAACTCTCCGTCGATGCAGGCTGCAACTTCTTCGATACCGCTTGGGCCTACGGCGAGGGCAAAAGTGATGGCCTGCTGGGCGAAATCATGGCGCGCAACTCCGAAAAGCGCCTCTACGCCGCGTCGAAAATTCCTCCGGCCAATGACAAATGGCCCGCACTGCCGACCTATAAATATCTCGACGTTTTTTCCCCTGCTCACGTCTTCAAATACGCTGACCTGATCCGCAAGAAACTCCGCGTCGATTCGATTGACGTTTTGCAATTCCATGTCTGGGATGACAGTTGGGCCGACGACCCGGAATTTCTCTCGACCGTCGAGAAGTTGAAAGACGGCGGCTGGATTCGCTACTTCGGCCTCAGCCTCAACCGCTGGGAGCCGGAGAATGGCCTCAAAGCCTTGCACACCGGGGTGGTCGACGTGGTGCAGGTGATCTACAACATCTTCGATCAAGCGCCCGAAGACAAGTTGTTTCCCATCTGCCAGGAACTCAGCGTGGGTGTGATTGCGCGTGTGCCGCTCGACGAGGGGAGCCTGGGCGGCAAGATGACACTTGAAACCCGCTTCCCGAAAGACGATTGGCGGTCGCTTTACTTTGGCCCGGAAAATCTGGCGAACACGATTCAGAGGGTCGAGAAACTAAAGAAGATCGTGCCCGCAGGCATGACGCTGCCCGAGATGGCGCTGCGCTTCGTCCTGTCACATCCGGCGGTGGGCACCACCATCGTTGGGATGCGAGATCCTAAGCACGTCCGCCAGAACATTGCGTGCAGTGACGCCGGCCCCCTCGATCGAGACCTGCTCACCGAATTGAAAAAGCACCGCTGGGACCGCAAGCCGCAACGCTGGTCAGATTGATCCAAGGGCAGCTCCCGCGAGAAGCCGGTTCGCTACCCTACGGCCTCTGGTAGTAGCTCGCACCGCCGTCTAATCTCTTTCATGCCAAAACCATGAAAGCAAATTCGCCCCGCGCCGCATTCACTCCAATTCTGTTTGCCGTCCTTCTCACGGCGACACTCTACGCTCAGAATCCGCGCGGATCGCTGCGCGGGACGGTGCAGGATGCCACCGGTGCCCGCATCGCCTCCGCCAAAATCGTCGCGCAATTGGCGGGGTCCTCGGTGCAGCGCGGGACGACGAGCGAAGACCGCGGCGAGTTTCGTCTGGACGACCTTCTGCCCGGCAACTACCGCATCACGGTAACCGCACGTGGGTTCGCTCCGGCCGAAGCGGAGGTCTCAATCGCTGTCGCCAACGTCCGCGACATAACCGTCACTATGAAACTCGCAGCGACCTCGCAAACCGTGACCGTGCAAGGGAGCTCCTCCTCGATTACCACCGAGATAACTGACACGTCGAGCGCGGTGCGCGGAGGCGTAGTTGGCAGTCGGGATCTCGAAACCCTGCCGCTCCCGGCCCGAAGTTTCGCCAACATTGCGTATCTCGTGCCTGGAACCGAGCCGGTCGAACCTTCCGACCCAACCAAGGCGCGCATCACCGCGGTTTCGACCGGAGGAAGCTCCGGATTGAACAACGAGCTGTCGGTGGATGGCGCGGAAGATTCCGACGACTGGATCGGCGGCTTCCTGCAAAACTTCTCGCCTGATGGGGTTCAGGAATTCGCGGTGCGCACCTCGAACGAAGACGCCGACACGGGTTGGACCACGGCTGGCTCGGTGGTAATCACCACCAAGCGCGGAAGCAATGAGTGGCACGGCAGCGGGGCGTTCTTCGACCGCCAGGCCGCGCTGAATGCGCGCTTCCCCATCGAGAATCCGGCGCCGAATCCCAAGCAGCCATTCTCCCGCCAGAACTATGTGGGAACTATTGGCGGCCCGGTCGTAAAAGACAAGGTCTGGTTCTTCACCTCATTCGAAAACGTGCATGAAGATGCGAGCATCGCCTATAGCCCAGCCAGCACCACGCAGTTCGACGCGCTCGCGGAATTGGCGTCCGAAGGATTGATCACCGGCATTCCTTCCATCCCGGTTCCCGCCACCGTTCCAATTCCCTTTCGCGACTACCTAAGTTCGCTGCGTTTCGATTGGGCGCAAACGCCGAAGTCGAATTGGTTCCTGCGCATATCCTCAGACAACTACCTCACGCACAATGCTCTTGTGCAGCAGGCTACGCTACCTTCGACCGGCCTGCTCACGCACAACAACTATTGGAATGTCGCCGTCAGCAACAGCTACGCCTTCAATTCAACCTGGCTGGGCAATCTGGTTCTCGATGCCAGCCTGCTGCATCTGACGCAGACGCGGAATTCCGATCTTGGCTTCGCCATACAGTTCCCATTCAGCGTCACTGCGCTCACCGTGTCCGGTTTCGAGACTTTCGGCGACAATCAGTTTGCCACCCCCATCACTCTTTTTCCCGACCTGCGCAATCAAGACAAATACCAGTTTCGCTACGACCTGAGCCACGTCGTGCGTGACCATGCGCTCAAGTTCGGAATCGACTTCATTCACGAACCGGTGCTGGGTGGGGCGTTCGCGTCGACGCCAGAGCAATTCACAACCTATCCCTCGAACCCCGATTGCTACATCAATCCGCCCGGCCCCGATTGCGGCGGTATCACGACTGCTTTGCCGTTTTACTACACACCTCCCAGCGCGATGTGTAATCCGGAACCCACGACGGGCAGCGGTATTAACTGCACGTTTACTCCCGCCGGCGACGGCAGCTTCTCGCAGAACATTCAGCGTCTCGGACTCTACGCCGAGGACTCATGGCGCGTCTCGCGCCAGCTGACGGTCAACTACGGCTTGCGCTATCAGGCGACGTGGGGTCTATTCATCGGTTCGGGGCGAGGCGAAGCGGATAACTCCGCATACGTGACGCTGCGGGCGTTGGATATTACGACTGTGCCTGCCGCACCGAGTGACTATCGCAAGCAAATCGCCCCGCGCCTTGGTATCGCGTACTCGCCTGGCAGCAGTGGGAAGACCGTGATTCGCGCCGGATTCGGCCTCTACTACGACGATCTCGCGCAGAACGGATGGGCGACAGCATTCCAGGGTGTCAACAACTCGAACTTCACCACCGGAACGTGCAGCCTCGTAGGAGGCCCAGGCACTTATGCACTCAGCGGCGCGGGCTGCTTGATTGGCGGCAGCGGGGCCACCGGTAATCTGGTCGGCTCGTCTTACAAAACGCCCTACGCCATTCACACGACCGGCGGGGTGCAGCACGCTTTCAACCAGCATTGGCTGATGAGCGCCGATTACGTACACGAGCAGGGCAATCACGGATACCGCGGCTTCCCCTACAGCGGCGGCACCAATCTATTCACTCCCTTAATTTCCACATCAGAACCCCCCAAAGAATATGCGGCCGACCAGCAGGCTGTGGTGCCCAACGTGAATGTATTCGAGTCCGATAATCGCTCCAGTTACAACGGTCTGCTGCTGCATATGCAGGGCAACATGCACCGTTTCGAGCTGGTCGCGAACTATCAGCTCTCCAAAGCGCAGACCTGGGGATGCCTGCTGGGCGAGCTGTTTGACTATGTGGACGGCGTCTGCCCAAACCAACCCGGAACACCGAATGCCGGACTCCTGAATGCCTTCGGGCAAGGCGACTACGGTCCGTCGGGCGAAGACGTTCGCCATCGCTTCGTGCTGGCCGGGACTTTCCACATCCCCGGCGGCTTCGAATTGAGCACCGTCAATCAGGTTGAGAGCGCCCGCCCCATCACAATTACGAACGCCAACAACACCGACCGCATCTATGTAAACGGAGCGTACACCGGCCTTGATATTTTCCGCGGAACGCCTTACATCCAGTCAGACCTGCGCGTCACGCGTCCCTTCAAAATCAAAGAGCACTGGCAGGTCGATCCTTTCATCGAGTTCTTCGACCTCTTCAATCGCAATAATCCAGGCGCGAACTTCGCCGTCAATGTGGCACAGCTGCCGGTTCCGGCGGCGCAGATGGCGCCGGATCCAGTCACGGGGATCACGAATGTTACCAGCCTGTGCGCCAATGCAAACTGCACGCAAACCACGCCCATCACTAGCCTGAAGCAGCTTGAAATACCCGAAGGCGCGCTGGGAGATTTCTTCGGGCCGGGCACAACGGTAGGCATTCCCTTCGCCGCGCAGCTGGGAGTGCGAGTAACGTTCTAGAGGTCGCCCGCGTTCTCGACCACCAGATTGACACCACCCGATCCCTGCCGTATCGTTTGAAACGAAAATCTGGAATTAGCAAATCCCTTTTGCCCAAAACGAGGCACTCTTATGAGCGAAGACATGAAGAAGGATGCATTTTCGCGGCGCGGATTCCTGGAGATGGGGACGGCCGCACTGGCGGCTGCCGGAATGCTGTCAGCCGACGCCGCAGCCCAGAATCAGAAGCCTTACCCAACAAAGGATGACCGCAGCGCCAGTGCCCCCGGCCCAGGCAATCCAGCTCTGGATGCTCAGAACCCGGATTCCTTCCTGCCTCCGCCCTCCGATGCGGGCGGCGTGCAGACCTTCAAGTACCCTTTTGGACTCTCTCACAAGCGCATGCAAGAAGGTGGATGGTCGCGCGAGGTCACGATCCGCGAGCTTGCAGTTTCTAAATCGATTGCCGGCGTGGACATGAGATTAACGGCGGGAGGCATCCGAGAGCTGCACTGGCACACGGCGGCCGAGTGGTCCATTATGCTCTATGGAAACGCGCGCATCACTGGGCTTGATGCGGATGGCAAGAGCTTCGTCAGCGATGTGACGGAAGGCGATCTCTGGTACTTCCCCACCGGTATTCCGCATTCCATTCAAGGCCTGGGCCCCGACGGGTGTGAGTTTCTGCTAGTGTTCGACGATGGCAACTTCTCGGAATACGAAACCGTACTGCTCACCGACTGGATGGCGCACACGCCCCACGAGGTGCTCTCGAAAAACTTTGGAGTGAGTGAACAGGCCCTCGAGAACATGCCGAAGCGGGAGAAGTTTATCTTCCAGGCGCCAGTTCCTGGCCCGCTGCCTGCGGACCTGAAAGCGACCGCCGGATCGCTCGGATTATCGCCCATCGATTTCTCTTATCGCACATCGCAGCAACCTGTAACGAAGCGCACCAAGGGCGGCGAGGTGAAGATCGTCGATTCGAGCAAGTTCAAAATCTCAACGACCATTGCCGCGGCCATCGTCACCGTCCATCCCGGAGGAATACGCGAGCTGCACTGGCATCCCAATGCCGACGAGTGGCAGTACTACATCAGCGGGGCAGGAAAAATGACTGTGTTCGCCACCGGAGGCCGTGCCCGCACCATGGATTTTCAGGCCGGAGATGTCGGCTATATCCAGAAGACGCTGCCCCACTACATTGAAAATACAGGCGACACCGACCTGAAATTTCTGGAAATGTTCAAGAGCAGTTCCTATCAAGACCTTGCGCTTTCGGAGTGGCTCACGCACACGCCGCCGGAGCTGGTAATGGCCCACCTGGGAATCGACCGGGCAACTCTCGACGCCATGCCGAAGGACGAAGTCGTGGTGATGCCGAAGTAAAACCGAAGTAGAACCGAAAACACAGTGGAGACCGGCGCGGAAGGATCTTCTACCTTACAAGCCACTCCGTCGCGGCGTGCATGCGCACCAGCAGCTGACTGTAAGTAACGGCCAGAGTAAACACCACGGCCGCCGCGGTGCACAGCGGATATACCAGGGAATATCTCAGAGCCGGACCCTGCTGCTGTTCCGTCCACGCAATCAACCGTTCGACGCGCGCATTCACCGATACGGCCGGGCTGTGGACCAAGGCCGTGGTCAGCTCCGCAGGCGGCTCCAGCGGAGTCAGGCGCGACAACTTGATCAGCGCCGCGGCCAGGTCGAGAGCTTCCGCGGCGCTCGAGACTGCGGCATCGTCGGCCGCCATTTCGGTAGCTTCCCGCCAGGCGCGCTCCAGTTCCGCCATTCCCGGAAACGCCACAAGGCGCAGAATCAACTTTCTCAGATTGTCCCCTCGGCGCACGTGCATGATCTCATGCCGTAGCGCGGTCTCGAACTCGCGCTCGCTCAGCACAAACTCCGCGGCTCGCGAGAGCCATACGCTAGGCCGCAGAATCCCGGCCGCGGCAAGCGGCGGCGCAACCGCGGAAACACGTACCGGGACCGACGCCCCGCAGTCGATGGAAGAAGAATCGATGACCCGCGAACTGATCAGGCGCGCCTCGCTGGACCACCGTACTACAGCTCGCGAAGCCTGCAGCAACGCCGCAGCAGCCTTCCACATCCCCGCCAGTAGTAAGGTCATCCCACACAAGCCCAGCAACACGGGCACAGCTCCCATGGGCTCATTCACGGCGCGGGGTTCGAGCAGCAGGAACGAAGGCACCGCCAACACGAAGGTCACGCCAGCAGCAACCACGAACGGAAGCAGGCGCAAGACGAACAGCAGATTGGCGCAGCGTCTCGCGGAATAGCGTTGGGCAGCAAGCCACACGCTCCTCCACAAGCCGCAAACTGCTACTGACAGGGCGCCGTACAGCATCGCGAAGATTGAGAAAGAAACCGCGATCCCGCGCATCGCGAACATCAGTCTTTCTCCTTGATTGTTTCCAGTCGATTCATTTCCTTTTGACCCAGGTCGCGGCGCTTGCGTTCGACCAGTTTCTGCAGATCGTTGAGCAATTGCGCGTCCCTCTCACCCAGGATTTCCACTAGAAACGAGAGCGGCAAAGATGAAGCTGGAGCCGCATCCAGCAGCTGGCGAAAGGCGTGGCCTGCCGTCTCCTGATGCAATTCGTCGCGGCTGAGCCGCGGAACATAGCGGAACGCCCGGCCTTCCTCCGACCGCGTCAAAAAACCCTTCTTGAACAGCCGGTCGAGTGTGGTCATCACCGTGGTGTAGGCCAGGTCGTCGCAGCCGCCTTCGACCAGTTCACGGACGGTAGCGCTACGCCTGGCCCACAGCGCGTCGAGCATGCGCTGCTCCAGCGGCCCCAGCTGCCGGGAAGAGTTTCGAAATGGTTGGAAAATTCGCTTCATCCGCGTTCGTGCTAGGGTTCAGCCTGTTCTGAGGCATTTTACACGAAGTCAAAATTCCGAGGAGCTTGACCGCCGCGGGCCGTAGATCACTTTTTACGCCGCCCCCTGGTTGCGCTTGTCGGTCACATCTTCGATGGCCAGCAGGATAAAGGGACGGCCGGGCTGCATTTCAACCCGGCGGGCGTTGAGCAACATGTGCCGCGGCCCGAGGCGGGGAAAATCGTGGCTCATCTGGAAATCGTCGACGCGGGAGTTTTGCGGGACAATTTCCTCCAGCAGTTCGCGTAACTTGGGAATGTTCCACTGCCCGTTGCCCAGTTCATAAATCAGGCGCCTCTCCGTTTCTTCGCGGGATACGTCGAAAGCCCGGTAGAAAGCCGGGTTCGCGGCGGTAACCTGCAGCTTCGCATTCAACACTACGATCGGTTCCCGGGCGCTCTCGACGATCGTGTCCGCATATTCGCGCGTCTGGTCGAGCGTACGTTTCAAAGCATCGACATCCTGCAAGCTGATCACTGCCCCTTCGATGCGGTTATCCCAGGTCTTGTAGGGCCGCACGTACAGCATCTGCCATCCACCTTCCTTGGTGCGCACCTGCCGCTCCTGCGCGGCCGCACGTCGGATGGCCTCGTTGGCCAGAGATTCCAGGTCCTCCACGTCAAGGTTCGGCCGGATCTCTCCCAGTCGCCGGCCAATATCTCCCGGCAACAGGTTCAGCAGTTTTTGCGCCGGCGGGGTGAAGCGGCGGATGCGTAAATCGTTGCTTACCATCACCACCGGAATATCGACGTGCCCCAGCAGGTTGAGCAAATCGTTGTTGGCCGAACCCAGCTCCGAGTTGCGGTTCTGCATCTCTTCGTTGAGGGTAGTGAGTTCCTCATTGGTGGATTGCAGCTCCTCCTTGGCTGTCTCCAGTTCTTCGTTGGTGCTCTGCAATTCCTCGTTGGCCGACAACACCTCTTCATGCGCTGACTTAAACTCTTCTGTCGTCGTCTCGTGCTCTTCGATGAGCGACCGCAACTGCTCCCGCAACTGACTCATCTCGTGCTTCAGAATCTCGGTATCTCGCGCCGTGGTGCGAGTCACTTTCACCGGCTTTCCCGCCTTTCCCTTCTTCTCTGAAACCGCCGCCTTGCCAACCTCATCCTGAAACACGACGACATAAAGTCGTTCCTGCGCGGAAGGCCCGCGCAACGGGACAATTTCAAGATTCACCTCTCGCGCTCCCCCTTCCGCCTGAATCTGCACCCCTTGCTTCCGCACCGTGGCATTGGTTTTTTTAGCCGTTGTCAGCGCTGCCCGCAAATCGACCAGCAGACCCTCGCGCGCCATCTTTGCTAGGCTGAAACTAGGTTGCCCGGCCGGCGGCTCCAGGTACGCTCCGGTCTTGCCATGAAATTGCACAATCTCCAATTGGTCGTTCACCACAACGCTGGCGGGAACGAACCGATTCACCAGCAGATGCTCTACTTCCCGCTCCACCGTAAAAGGAGCCGGCATATCCCGGGGCACCTTCACGTCTCCGGCCCGGATCGGCAAGTAATCGGGGCTGGCGAAATAAGTCGTGAGGCGTGCAGAAGTCTTTCTCTTCTGGTAGATCTTGTCCTTCTTGTCGACCAATCCGAAGTGGTCGGCAAATCCGCCCAGGTTCTCCGCCGCTCCCAGCATCAGGTAACCGCCCGGTTTCAGCGCGTAATGCAAAGTGGGAATAACCCGGCGCTGCAAAACCGGCCCCAAATAGATCAGCAGGTTGCGGCAACTCACCAGATCGAGGTTAGAGAATGGAGGATCCTTCACCAGGTTCTGCCTGGCAAAGATGCACATATCCCGGATCGATTTGTTGACCTGAAAGCCTCCATCCAGCCGGATGAAAAATCTCTTCAAGCGGTCGACCGAAATCTCCGACACGGCCGCTTCTGTGTACAGCCCGGTGCGGGCGCGATCGAGAGCAGTGTCGCTGATGTCAGTCGCGAAAATCTGGATGGCGGTCGCGGCCTGCGAGATGTTCCGGCTATGCACCCACATGTACTCCAGCAGCGTGATCGCGATCGAGTAAACTTCCTCACCGGTGGAGCAGCCCGCCACCCAAACCCGGATCGGATTATCCGGCTTGCGGCCCTCAAATAGTTTGGGATAAACGTGCTTGCGCAGCGCCACGAAAGCCTCCGGCTCCCGGAAAAATCCGGTAACGTGGATCAGCAGATCGCGGTACAGCTCGTCCAGTTCTTCCGGCCTTTTTCCGATGAAGCGCAGGTAGTCCTTCAGCTTCGCCACTTTGTGGACCACCATGCGCCGCCGGATGCGCCGCTGCAGCGTGGTGTGCTTGTAGTTGGTGAAATCCACTCCGGTCGATTCCCGCAGAAGTCCGAAGAGCGCATTCAGTTCGCTGCCCACCATCCCCTGAAACCCTTCCGTCTCCGGAGCGACCACCCGCGCCACGTAAGGATGCTGGCTGATTCCGCCCAGCTCTCGAGCGATATCTTTGGGTGAGAGGATGAAGTCGATGCAGCCCGCGTTCACCGCGTTGCGCGGCATGCTGTCATACTTCGCCGACTCCTCATCCTGGGCAAAAGTGATTCCCCCTGCCGACTTGATGGCGCGGCAGCCCGCGGTGCCGTCCGAAGCTGTGCCCGATAAGATGACGCCTATGGCCTGTTGCCCGGCACTTTCCGCCAGAGAGCGAAAAAAATCGTCGATCGGCATATGCTGTCCGCGGGTCAGCACTCGTGAACCCAGTTGCAGCGTCCCGTTCTTAAGGGTCAAATTAGTGTTGGCCGGAATCACGTAAGCGTGGTCCGGCTGCACCACCACTCCCTGGATCACTTCGGTGACCGGAATCTTGGTCGTCCTCGACAAGATTTCCTGCAGCACGCTGCCGTGCTTCGGATCAAGGTGCTGCACCAGCACGAAGGCCATGCCGGTGTTTTCCGGCAGGTGATGCAACAATTCGGAAAATGCTTCCAGACCACCCGCCGAGGCTCCGATTCCCACGATCGGGAACAATCCAGGCGCCGTTTTCGTGTCATTCTCTACGCTGGCTTTACGGCGTGACTTGACCTGCTTGCGCGAAGAACTCTTCATAGAGCCCCTTCCCAGACGAGGACTTCCCAAGGAGCATGGACCCGCAACCTGGGACCCGCGAATCTGCTTCCCCTCTGTCCGTCGCGAACAGGCCCTGCGAAGCGCGAGCGCGCCCGCAAGAAGATTCGTGCGAAATTCTAGACCGCTAGAGATGGCGGGTCAATGAGCACAGCGGAGAAAAAACCCGCAACGCAAGAAGCGCTTCCCAATATGGTCCTGAAAAGCAAGGAAGCGTGGGTTGAAGAAGGATGTCTGTGTGGGGACGGCCGCCTTCGGCCGTCCAGCCAAGCGCAGCGCGGCTCCTGGCACCCCGCACGGACCTCGCAGGAAAGAAACTCTGGGGTGGGAAACGGGAATCGAACCCGCAACCGTCGGAGCCACAGTCCGGTGCTCTGCCAGTTGAGCTATTCCCACCGCCATGTCGATTATAGCAACCCATCTTCCGTGCTGTCTTTGCTTTCGAACCTGCATTGCAGCATTGGCGTCCTGAAACGGAATTTTCCACAGCCGAATCCCGACCCAGTGTGACGAACGACCGTGACCCCGGCTGCTCCCCCACCTATCCTGCGAGATCATAGGAGATCTTTGTGATCCAGAAGACCGTTGCACTGCTCGCCCTGCTGCTGTGGCCCATGGCCGCGGCCCATGCTTCCATAACCGAAATTCGCAAGGATTTCCTGAACGAAACTTCGCTGCTGCCGTCCACGCCCATCATGACCGCGCCGGCAGCCAATGCTAGCTATCTGATCTGCATCACCGCCGGCGACGTGCAAGCCAGCGCGCCCACAGCCATCCTCCGCTGGACCGACGAGAATGGCCAGTTTCGTAATTTCACTTACGCCACGAAAAACGGCGTGCCCAACGGCTGTGAAGTGATCCGCAACCAGGCCGACTCTGCCCCGACCATCGAGACCGACGGAACTTACTCAGGCTTTTATAACCTGTTTGCATTCGGATTCGGTTTTTGGCCGGAAGGAACCCAATCCCAGGGCGGAATTAAGAAACCGCTCGCCTACGCCGTCACCGGCGCTAACGGTGGCCACGAATTCTCTTTTCCCGGATATCCGTGGCTTTTCTCCGTCGTGACCGCGACCAATTGCCAATGGAAATTATCGGCAGGGTGGTCGGGTGCAATCTTCGGCACCGCATCACAGGTTTCCACTGCCTACGGCGGCGGCAATGGCGTATTCACGACCTTGACGGCGGATTGTGGATATACCCTCATTGCGGTTCAGTTTGGCGATCCCGCTCCTGGACCAGGCCCACTCACTGATTACGAAGTCAACTTGCTCAACTGGACCAGTGCGATGTACCCCACTTGGGAAACCATGTTCACTCCCAACAGTGCAGTAAACGTGCTGGTCTCTTGGAACATCGCGGAGCAACCGGATGGCGGATCGGTGGAAGAGGCCATCAACATCACAGGATGGGGCAATGTGGACGATCCCTGCCCCACGGAATACATCGCGGACACGGCCGGTGACCCAGCTTCCTGTGTGACTCTCGCCACGGTTGCAGCCGATACAGCATTTCAAGTGAGAACCACTAACCAGACCGGGCAGTGGTGGGGAACCTCGCCTACCTATAGCGGCGAAGTCGATGTGATTCAGTTCTGAGATGCCGGATTGATCACTCCTCAGCCAAAAAACGGTTCCACCACGAGCCGAGCAGGTGAGTCAGGCTCGAAAACGATAAGCAGAAGAAGAAATACGACAAACTATCGAGAATTCCAGAGACAAGAACCGAAAGCTGGGATAACGAAACCCGGGATAAGGATGGTACGGACAACGAAGGATGGGACAACAACGTCAGCCGTTCCGACTGCCGTGCGAACTGCTTTGCGGGATTGATGATTTGCTCGTTCACTTGTCCTGGGGAGAATCCCGTCTTCAGCTCTTAGCCTCTATCCCCGCCCTACACCAACGTATTCAAATCCCATCGCGCGGAGCCGCGTGGAATCGAGCAGGTTCTTCGTATCCACAATGATCGGCTTTTTCAGCAGATGCTTGATGCGGTCAAAATCGAGAGCGCGGAACTCCGGCCAGCCCGTGCCCACAACTAGCGCGTCCATGCCTTCCGCCGCCGCATACGCCGATTCGCAGTAGCGCACCGAACCGTTCAGCCGCAACTTGGCTTCGGAAAGCGCGACTGGGTCATAAGCCCGCACCCGTGCACCCTTGGCCACCAGCGTTTCGGCCAACCGCACGGCGGACGAACCCGCCACCGAATTCGTATTCGGCTTGAATGCCATGCCAAGAATTCCCACGTCCTTGTTCTCGACGGAATTCAGGGCGAGGGCAATCTTTTCGACCAGGCGCTCCGCGAGAGTGTGGTTCACGTCGCGCGCCGCGCTCAGCACTTTCAGCGGAATTCCATTCGCCTTTGCCAACTCGGCCAGCGAATCCATGTCCGACTCGGCAAACACGCCGCCCATGCCCGCACCGGGCTGCAGGCAGCGCGGAGCGATTTTCTTGTCGAGGCCAAGCGCCAGAGCCAGGTTGACTGCATCCGCGCCCACGCGCTCGCACAATGCCGCAACTTCGTTGATGAATGAAATCTTGGTGGCTACAAATGCCGTAGCCGATTCCCGCACCAGCTCCGCCGTTGCCTGGTTGGTAACAATCACCGGCACGCCGCGCATCACCAGGGGATGGAAAATCTGCTTGAGCACCTGCACCGCTTCGTTCGAGGTCGAGCCCAGAATCAGGCGGTCGGGCCAGTTGAAATCCTCCACAGCACAACCGTCGGTGAAGAACATGGGCTGCGAGACGATCGTTCCATGCAAGCCCGCATCTTTCAGCGATTTCTCAAGCGCCGTAGCCGTGCCCACAGACACCGGAGTGACAATGGTCAAAATCGGAGGCTTCACCGCCAGCTTCGCGATTCGCATTACCACGTCGGCCAGGTTATCGGCATTGTCTTCTGCCAGGAAAATAACTTGGGTCTTGCGCGCAAACGATTCGATATCCGTGGAATAGGCCAGCCGTCCCGCCCGCACATTGCGCCGGATAATCTCTTTCAGATTCTTCTCAAAGAATGGGATGTTGCCCTGGGCCATCTCCACCATGCGCGTCCGGTCTGGATGACAGCACGAAACCGGAGTGCCAAAATCTGCCAGGCAGGCCGAAATCACTGTCCCCAGGTAACCCGAACCGTAGACCCCGATCTGCATGCTTGCCCTCCGGCCCTGCCTGAAACCCACGCCCCAAG
Organism: Verrucomicrobiia bacterium; assembly: GCA_035484995.1. Lineage (GTDB taxonomy): Bacteria > Acidobacteriota > Terriglobia > Terriglobales > Acidobacteriaceae > Sulfotelmatobacter. The sequence continues at coordinate 15,953 of DATHOK010000208.1, forward strand.
CCGCTCCCAGCGCGGGATTTCCACAATTCCCTCTCTTTGTATTTACAGCCCAGCTAGCGCCCATGCAATGCACGGGAGGGAGATGTACCAGGGGCCATGCAGACTCGCCAGGGAGTAACGTAATCTTCGAGTAACCACGGCGAGGTTACGGATGAGGACGAAGGGTTAGAGCGGAAGACCGAGGCATCCAGACAGAGCTCCGGCTTAAAGGGCCTGTCAGCCCGAGTGAAACTGGTCCAAGCTTCGCTTAAAGGGTTGCTGCCGCCTCGGCCACGGTGGGAGTCCAGCTGACAAGTTTGTCCATGCTGGTGACCTTCAATACGGTTTCGATGTGAGGGTTGGCGCCCGCCAGCCGCAGCTCTCCGCCAGCCTGCTTCACCATCCCGGCCGACATCACGATGATCCCCACGCCGGTGCTGTCCAGGTGGGTGACGCCACTCAAGTCAAAGATGATCTTCTTTTCATTCTTCTCACGCACCAAAGTGTCCGTAGCCCATTCCAGTTGCTTGCACTCCCTGCCAATGGTGATTCGGCCCTTGATCTCGAGGACAACAATCTCAGGCGACAGGCGCTTGGTCTGAATCTCCAGCATAAGAGTCCTTTCTGATGCGCGGCAATGCGAGACGGTTTGGACCAATCCCGCAGGGAGGGTCGTTCCTTGGCCGACCATATTAGGGGCCGGACAGGGGCAAGTCAATGCGCTGCGATGGCTATAGCTCCCTAGCGGGTTCCCGTCGCCGCCTGCCGCGGCGGCGCGTTCTTCACATATTTGTCAAACCAGCGAAGCATCTCGTATACCAGTTGTTCGTTCGACTCCATCGCTGTGTACCAGTGCGGCTCGTACGGCAGAAACACTAGACGAGTCGTGCCGCCGTTGCCGCGAATCGCTTCGTAGAGCTTGCTCGACTGTATCGGCGTGGTACCCGGATTCGCGTCTTCCGCGCCGTGCACAATGAGCAGCGGCGTCTTCAATTTGTCGGCGGAGAAAAACGGAGAGACCTTTAGGTAGACATCCGACGCTTCCCAAACCGATCGTCGCTCGTTCTGAAAACCGAAAGGCGTCAGCGTCTTGTTATAAGACCCGCTGGTAGCGACCCCGGCGCGGAACAAGTCGGAATGCGCAACCAGATTCGCGGTCATTAAAGCGCCGTGGCTGTGTCCGGTGACCCCGATGCGGTCAGGATCGGCAACGCCCAGCCGCACCGCCTCATCCACGGCGGCCTTGGCATCGGCGACGAGCTGTTCCAGATACGTGTCATAGGCCTTTTTCGGATCACCCACGATGGGGAATGAAGCATTATCGATGATCGCGTAGCCCGCCAGCAGCAGCAACCGGTATTGCCGCAGTTGCGTGAAGGTCTCCTGCGACCCCGCAACCTGGCCAGCCTTCGAAGCGTCGGCATAGTCCAGCGGATAGGCATAAAGAATGGTCGGCACGCGCGTGCCTTCTTTATATCCGGGCGGCGTGTAGAGCGTGAACGACAAGTCGAGGCCGTCGTCGCGCTTGTACTTCACCAACCGCTTCTTGAT
>DATHOK010000209.1:0-34179 GCA_035484995.1 Verrucomicrobiia bacterium
CCGATCATGCCCTCGACCCATAAGAAAGTAATCGTCCGTAAGATGGACCGGGACTCAGTCTCCGGCTACGTCTCCCATGCGCAATTCATCAACGAGGGCAAACTCGAATTGCTGAATACCTCCGGCACCGTAATCGCCATCGACCTGCGCGAGATCAAAGGTGTTTACTTCGTCCGCGAGTTCGGCGACTCCGAATCGCTGACCCGCAAGACCTTCACCACCCGCCCGCGCTCCGAAGGCCTGTGGGTCCGCCTCCGCTTCAAGGACAACGAAATCCTCGAAGGCCTCATGCCCTCCGACCTGACTCAAAACCTGCCGGAAGGCTATCTCGTAAATCCTCCCGACCAGCGCTCAAACACCCAACGCATCTTCGTCCCTCGCACCGCGCTGGAATCGCTAACCGTCCTAGCCGTAATCGGCGCCACCCGCCGCCCAAGACGCGGCCCCACCGACGACCAGCGCCAGGTGCCCATGTTTGAAGAATAATGTTCGAAGAATAATGCTCGAAGAGTAATGTTCGAAGAGCGAGATTCGCAGCGCCGCTCGGAGTGCGGAATCTCACGGGCCGATCCGAGTGAAAATTCTTTCACATTGACGCCTGCCGGAATTGAGTGGAGAATAGCACCCGCTTCTGGGGCGTAAAGAGAATCCCTCTTTAAATCTCCGGCATTTGTGCCACAACCTCCCCTGCAACACGTCATCACGAACTTCAACATACTAGGAAGGCGGACTTCAATGCGATACCACTCAGTAGTTCTGGCGTTGCTAACGGTAGTTTTCGGTGGATGGAATGTGGCCGCCGGCCAAGCATCGGAAAATGTCATCCCCGCGTCTGCTCAAGTGACGCACTTTGCCATTGGCCAGCGGGTATGCCAGCTGGCCAAGCATCGACACGCGACCTGCTTCGCCATGCGCCGAGTCGAGGTGTCGGAGGGCACGCCCGGGGCGGTGCCGTATAAGCTCCCCGCCGGAGCAGACCTGAGCGCCGCCGTGACCGGCGCCGCAGCGACAATCGGACCGACCGGAGGACTGACGCCGAGCGACCTGACAACAGCCTACGCCTTCAGTTCGACTGCAACGGGGACGGGCCAGACGGTCGCTATCATTGACGCCTACAACGACCCCAACATCAACTCTGACCTCCAGACCTTTGACAGTAAGTACGGTCTGGCGACCTGCAGCGAGGCCAATGGTTGTCTCAAGGTTGTGAACCAGACAGGCGGATCAACCCTGCCCCCCAACGATACGACTGGCTGGTCAGTGGAGGAATCCCTGGACGTCGAGACGGTGCACTCCGTGTGCCAGAACTGCAAAATCATCCTGATTGAAGCCACCAATAGCTCAGTCGCGAACCTCGCCGCAGCCGTAAACGAGGCGGTTGCCCTGAAGGCTACCGTGATCAGCAACTCATATGGCGGCGCCGAAGCTGGAATGACAGCGAGCGAGGAAGCGGCTTACAACCATGCCGGCGTCGTCATCACCGCGTCCGCCGGTGACGACGGATACTACGACTTCGACCATCTCGGCGCCGCTGTTCCGTCCCCTTACAACCAGCCGAATGCTCCAGCATCTCTCAACACTGTGGTGGCGGTTGGTGGCACTTCGCTATTCCTCGGCCAGACCGCGACCCGCGAGTCCGAGACGGTTTGGAACGATAACGGCACGGCAGACTACTACGAGTCGCTTTTGGGGTTTCCGCTCGGAGCCACGGGAGGAGGTTGTAGTCGCCTGTTCGCCGCCCAACTCTGGCAGAGCAACGTGAGCGACTGGGCGAACACGGCCTGCGGCACCAAACGCCTGGTGTCAGACATCGCAGCGGATGCTGATTACCTTACCGGCTTCGACGTCTACGCCTCTTACAACTGCGGGTCCACTTATTGCCCCGTGCTTGGCTGGCAGACAATCGGCGGGACATCGCTGTCGTCGCCCATCATCGCCGCAATGTACGCCCTTGCTGGCGGTGCCCATGGTGTCAAATACCCGGCCCTGACACTCTACGGCCATCTTGGGAGTGCCTCGTTGTACAACGTCACCACCGGCGGCAACGGTTGGTGCAGTGGCGAAGGCGCCGCTGCCTGCGGCGACCCGAACACATTTGGAGAAGGAATCCTTGACTGCGACTACCCGGCCACCGGAACCACCCCGAGCGTCGGCGACCTTGCCTGCGACGCAGGCGTCGGCTACAACGGTCCTACCGGAGTAGGCACCCCGAAAGGTCTCGGCGCCTTTGCCCAGACCGGACCGACAGCGACAATCGCAGGCCCAACATCGGTCGCAAGCGGCGCGACCGGCACCTGGACCGCGACCACCACTGATCCGTTCCCCAAGGGCAAGGTCACAAGCTACTCGTGGAACTGGGGCGATGGTACCGCCGCGACCGTCACCACGACCGGCTCGGCGAAGCACGTTTACGCGACCGGCGGCTTGTCCAGAACGATCACCCTGACCGTCACGGATAATTACGGTGTGACTGGTACGAAGACATTTACGGTGACGGTCACAACCTAGACGAGCGAATCCCGAGAGAGCTTCGCGATTTGTCATCCTGAGGAAGCGGAGTGACCTCTGCAACTCGTAACCACATGGAGCCCGGCGAGATCGGGAAGGGCACGACTTCAGTTCTCAGCCTGCCCTGAGCAAGCGAAGTGCGCCGAAGGGTGCCGCACCAGCCACGAAAAAGATGAACCCGGCTTCAACCCCCCTGGGTGAGGGGCTGCCCCACTCTTGCGCGTCCTTTGCGCAAGGGTGGGCACGATGCAGCCGGCAGCGCCGACCTCGACCTCAGCTTGACGTGCCGCCGCAACCCGATCTGACTGCCTCTGGAAGGTCCAGGTAACGTGTCCTGCCTTGCAACCCCCCACTCGTTCCAATGTTCTAATTCCACCAGGAGGGCGTTATGGAAAAGCTTCGCCTCGCGCTCTTTTCCTTGGGCATGCTTCTGGCTGCGACGCTTGCTTTGTCCTGCGGTGCAAGTTCAAAGAATATGACCGGCCAACTCCAGTCCATCACCATCACTCCCGCCACTGCCGCTGCAGGACTTCCCGGTGAGCAGATTCAGTTCACCGCCATCGGCCACTACAACACTGCTCCCTACACGGTCACGCCGCAACCCGCCACTTGGGGTGCGTGCTATCAAAACGCGCCCACAACCGCGGTCTCCGTCACCTCCAAGGGTCTGGCTCAATGTGACTCTCCCAGCGGACCAAGCACCGAATATTCGATCTTCGCATTCGACCAGACCAACTGCAACGTGATCACCGCCTGCGGCGGAGGCTGCACGGTCGTCGGTACCGCACAACTCAGCTGCTCGGGCAACCAGGTAGTTGCGAGAGTTCGGCGGACCGCTCCAAATCCCTAGTCTCCCCGGCAAACAAAATTAGCAGCAGTCTGCACGTCCGCGATTTGTCATCCTGAGGAAGCGGAGGCCTGCGCACCAACCGCAGGCCTCCCAACGAAGGACCTTTGCACTCGTAGGCACCACACCAACAGAGGGTGCCCCATTTCTCGCGTCCTTTGCGAGAAGTGGGATACACGGTCCCATCCTCCTAGGGCTTCGGGGACGCCCCCCAACTCTGAGGTCTCGAAAAAAAGCCCACCGATTGTGACATCTGACCTTGCCATCCACAGGCCTGAAAGCCCATCCTGTTGGCGGAGGAATCGCGGCACCACGCTTCACAGCCCACGCTTCACACCTAAGTCCTTTGTCGTCTAGATTATGACCTCTAAGCCCTTTGTTCTGCGGATTTTACAGGCCAAACCATGTCTAACTCGATGATTCCGTTAGACCCCAGGGGGTAATAATTTACTTGACTCGCCCACGCAGTTTTGATATTGTTTCCTTGCTGGTGGGGGGACGAAATGACCGAACCTACGACACTGCAAGAGGCGATTGTTTACTTCGCTAATCCCGACAACTGCATTGACTACCTTGCCATCCGCCGTTGGCCGGATGGCGTTGTCTGCCCCATCTGCGGCGCGACCAAAGTGAGCCAGTTCAACCCGAAACGGCACACATGGAAGTGCGGCAGTCATCATCCCAAGCGCGAGTTCTCCGTTAAGGTCGGAACGATCTACGAGGACAGCCCGATCTCGCTTGACAAGTGGCTTATGGCGACGTGGATGCTGACCAACTGCAAGAACGGAATCAGCAGCTACGAGATTGCCAAAGACGTTAAGGTAACCCAAAAGTCGGCATGGTTCATGCTGCATCGGATTCGCTTGGCGATGCAGGACGAATCCTTCGGTGCCAAGTTCGGAGATGAAGGGGAAGTCGAAGTCGATGAGACTTTCGTCGGCGGAAAATTCCAGAACATGCACAAGGACAAGAAAGAAGCCGTCAAGCGTCTTGCAAACGATGTCCCGCGCTGGAAGAATTACGAGCGCCATCCCGGCAAGACCGCTGTCATAGGAATTCTCGACCGCGATCTCCGCAAGGTGCGAGCGAAGGTTGTACCAGATGTGAAGCGCGAGACATTGCAAACTGAGATTCTGAATCAGGTCCAGTTCGGCGCTAAGCTGTATTCGGATGACGCCGTAGCCTATAACGAACTTGCTAGCCTGTACGTTCACGAAGTTGTGAATCATGCGGAAGAATACGTTCGTGGCCGTGTTCACACAAACGGATTGGAAAACTTCTGGAGTTTGCTCAAGCGATCTCTGCGCGGCACCTACGTTGCTGTGGAACCTTTTCATCTTTCACGCTACGTTGACGAACAAGTTTTCCGATACAACTACCGCAAGGACGGCGACCGCAAGATGACCGACGCCGAACGATTCAGCCTCGTAGTTTCCCAGATCGTCGGAAAGCGCATAACGTTCGCTGAACTTACTGGCAAGCCAAATTGAGCAAGGACTACCCAGACACGGGCCGCACGACGGCAAGGTCGTGGCAAGCGGGCTAATAAAGAGCCCGCTTTTTCTTGGCTCGCGCTCGCTTGCGCTTCCAGGCTTTCTCTCGTTTCTTCAATTCTTCTTTTGAAACGGAGAGAATCTTCCGCATCACCGTGTCGAATTTCTGAAACTCAGATTGCGATGCCATGAATTTAGTCCTTTGTTAATGTACAGGCTCGCCGAGACCCTGCAACTTGTCCCGTATCCAGTTACCTATCCTCCAACTCAACGGTAATCTTCCTCCAACTCTCTGCGGCCTAGGGCCAACCAAAAGAAAGTATTTGTAGTCTCCCGTTCCATTGCCAAACACACCCCCGCTACCAAAAGGAACATTCGCGGCCATTAGAGCTTGTTCGATGAGTACTCTAGGGTTCTGCTTTGCGTTCTGCGGTTCCTTGCCCAACCAACTCGCATTTAGACCTTTTTTCGTCGCTGGTACCGACCAATCGAAGGACACGTTCCAATTCGCGGCCAGAAGTGCTTTGGATAAGTCTATGGCGTATCTATTGGCTTCTTCATCATCCTCCGCAACTCTGATGTAAACATCGGATGTGAACTGTTGCGACCTCAAGAAGTCCGTTAAATCCGTCGCTTGACTTTTAGTGAGGGTTCGCGGCATAGCATACATATCTAAATCGCTCCGCAGGTCGTGGAGTGAATAGACAAGCGATGCGATTAAAATCCACACTCCAAATACTCCCATCACAGGCATTGCAATAGCTGCCTTACCGATGACCCCGGCAAAACGTTGCTTGATGCGTAGGCCGTCCGGCAATAGCATCAACAGACCCCACAACCCGAAGAAAGTAAGAACGCACCCAAACAGGAATGCCCACGTGCCGCTCGCCTCAAAGACGATGAACGGGCCGATTCCAAAAATCGCCCCGTATATGGCGAGCAGTACATAGAACTGCTTTTCTTCAGGTTCCATTGCCGCCATCGTATGCCTTTACGGTGGGCGAGGCAAGTATGTTCTTGCCCCCCAGGGGGGAGGGGGGGTACCCTGTTACGAAAAGGTAAACATGCTCAGGCAAGTATGGCCCCGATGGACCATTTCGGAACTGGTGTACGATTTACCCGCGTCCCATTCATCGACCATGAAACTCTCTCAGATTGCATCCGCCCTCAACGCGCGCCTCGACAACAGCTTCGCCGACATCGACATCACCGGCCTCAACGGCATCGAGCAAGCGGGCCCCGGAGAACTCACCTTCGTCGCCAACCCCAAGTACGCCGCCGCAGCCCGCCTCACCAAGGCCTCCGCCGTAATTGTTGCCGAGGACTTCCCTGCCATCCCGGCGGCCATGCTGCGCGCCAAAGATCCTTATCTTGCCTTCGCCCATGCCCTCGAACTCTTCCACCAACCTCAGCAGTATGCCCCAGGCGTGCATCCCACGGCGGTCGTCCATCCCACGGCGAAGATCGGGCGCAACGCCCATCTCGGCCCCTACGTTGTCGTCGACGAGAACGTAGAGATCGGCGACCACGTCGTGCTGCTGGCGCACGTTGTGATCTATCGCGGCACAAGGATCGGCGACAATTTCTTCGCGCACGCACACGCCGTGGTGCGCGAGAACTGCCGCATCGGCAACAACGTGCTCTTGCAGAACGGAGTCGTGATCGGCTCCGACGGCTTCGGCTTCGCCAAAACTCAGGACGGACACTGGCACAAGATTCCGCAGCCCGCCCCGGTCGTCATCGAAGACGATGTGGAAGTTCAGGCCAACTCCTGCATCGACCGCGCCAGCGTCGGCGAAACCCGCATCCACCGCGGGGTTAAGATCGACAACCTGGTGCAGGTCGGCCACGGCTCGCAGGTGGGCGAAGATGCTCTGCTCTGCTCACAAGTGGGCCTCGCCGGTTCCACAGAAATTGGCAAGCGAGTGATTTTAACTGGCCAGGTAGGAGTGGTCGGACATTGCAAAATCGGGGAAGCAGCCATCGTCACGCCGCAAAGCGGCGTCGCTCACGACATCCCGGCGGGAGCGCTCGTCAGCGGCGCTCCCGCTGTGGATCACAAACTGTGGTTGAAGTATTCCGCCCTGCTGCCCAGGCTGCCGGAGATGGCGCGGGCTTTGCGATCGAAGACGCCGAAGGAATAAAACTTGAAGCACTCACGCCGACGCGCTGCCCGTCCGATACTCTTCCGGCAGCCCGCTCTCGATCACCAACCGCACTTTCTCCATCAAACATTCCCGGCTGCCGAAATCGCTGGGCTCAATCGGCGGATGGAAAATCACGGTCGCCACTCCCGGCTTGATCCCGAACCGTCCCTTCGGCATCAGGTAATGCGTGCCGGCAATCGTCACCGGAACCACCGGCACTGCGCACTCCATCGCCAGGTAGAACGGTCCCTTCTTGAAGGGCAGCAGCTTGCCATCGAACGAGCGATGTCCTTCCACGTAGATGCTCATGTTAATCCCTTGCTGCACGACCTGCTTCGCCAAGCGGACGGATTCAATACCAGCATTACGATTGCCGCGATCCACTGGGATCAGCGAACCGATGCGCATCGCGCGGCCTAGGATCGGAATGCTGAACAACTCCTTCTTCACCAGCACTGACGTGCGTCTCGGAATCAAAGGAATCGTAATCGGCGGGTCTAAATTCGACACGTGATTCGACATAAAAATATAAGTGCGCGCCGGGTCCAGCTTGTCGAGCCCCACAGTCTGCACCTTTACTCCAGTCAATCGCACGCCGTTCCACGCACCAAACATGAACATGCGATAGAGCAAGCTGACATCGCCTGAAATAAACGTCCAGGGGAACCCGACGAGCGCCGCCACGGGCGCGGCCACTGCCCAGAACGCCAGCATCGCGACGGTTCGAATCATAATGTGGTGCGGATCATTTTAGGTTTACCCCTTGGAGCGCCGCCTCTAATGTGGGTTGGTTTCGTGCGGAATCTGCGCCTCGCCCTTCAACCACGCTGACCGCCGGGCCTGCTGTTCCGCCGTAAGATGATCTACGTCTCTGAGTTCGTATGAGATTTCCTCACGGCTTCCCACCTTCCACTTCAACTCACGATCGCCACCGCGACGACCCCTTACCTTAACCGTGATTGTGTCGCCTGCGGAAAGCTGGGCTATTTCCTGGGAGAATTCGTCTCCCGCGGTCTTACCGTTGACTTCGAGAATGGTATCGCCGGTTTGCAGACCGGCACGCTCCGCCTCGCTACCCGCGGTTACCGACGCGGTCATGGGACCGTCAAAGTTTCGCGATGCGACAAATCCGGCATCCGATATAGTGTTCTTTCCCTCGATCAATCGCAATCCGACGCCGCGAAAAAAATCATCCCAGGGGATTTCATCGGTCCCGGCAACATACTTGGCGAAAAACCATCCAAGATCGGCATGGGTCACGGCCTCGGCAGCCTCGCGGACGCCGTCTGAGTCGGGAAAGAACCGACCCTTCTTCGCATAATTCTGATTCATCCACTGAAACACTTCGCGCAGGGATGCCTTTCCGTGGCTGGCCTCGCGCACCGCCAAATCCAGCGCGACGCCGAGCAACTCCCCCTTGTTGTAATAGGAAATGCTGCGCTCCGGGCGCCGGTAGTACGCGTCACCTTCCAACCACGCATCCAGGCTCGATTCTTCCGCCGACTGGGTCAAGTGCGCGGGCCGACGCTCGAGTTCAGTGATTCCTGAAGCCAGCTGCCGTTCGAAGTGGCGTTCGTCGAGCAGACCGGCGCGCAACTCGATAATGTCGGCCGCAGTACTCGTGCATCCCTCACTGAACCACAGGGCGCGCGTGTAATTCTCGCGCGTGTAGTCGACCGGCTCGAGGGTCCGTGGACGGATCCGCTTCACGTTCCACAGATGAAAAAACTCATGCGCAGTCACCGACTCCAGCACCTCGGGAGCCTGCAGCGGCACATCCGCATGCACCGCGATGGCTGTGGAGTAAGAATGTTCCATACCGCCGCCGGCCGGTCCGCGCGGAAAGTGATAAAGAAACATGTAGTTGTCAAAGGGACGATCGTCCATCCAACTAGTGGCGGCTGCAACAATCTTACGGAGCATGGCATCAATCTTTTCCATGTCGTAGTCGGCAGCCTCAGCGTCAACGATGACGCGATAATGCCCGCCACCTTCATCGAAATCAGATTCCTTAAAGTCTCCAATCTCGACCGGAGAATCCACCAGCCGGTCATAATTCTCGGCGCTGAACCTAGTTTCGGTAAACCTGTCCTCGGGCATTGACGTTAAGGGCGTCGCGACCCGCCATCCCGCGGGAACCCGGCTGAAACGGACGACCATCGGCCCGTTCCGCGCCTCCACGGGATACATAAGAAGCTGTGCCAGATTGAAGAATGCATGATGGGAATTGAACTGGGCGCCGAAGGGCCCGGGAGAATCAAGAAAGATCTGGTACTCCACGACAGCGCCTGCCTCCGCACCCGTGAGCTGCCAGCGGCTCTTATCCAATTCGCGCACGGTGAGCGCGTGGCCTGCACGGTCTTTGGCGCGCACCCAGTTTACGTATTGCGCGAAGTCGCGCACTTGGTACCACGCGTTCCAAACCGGAAGCTGCAGCTCGCGCTGCGCCGGACCTTCCGGAAGTATGATTTGCACTTCGACCAGATGCTGCCCGGCTTCGGCGAGGGAAATGGTGTAGTTAGTTGCAGCGTAGGATGATGCCGAAGCCGAGGCGATCCAGAGCAGCAGGACGAAGCGAAGTGTTCGACGCGCTGTGTTTCCCGTCGCGACGGAGAGCTTCATCGTTTCCCCGACACGTTTGCCGAATTGACGGTTTTTGTTTCGACGATCTTTGATTCGGAGATGGCTGATTCGCCAGCGAGGGCTCGCAGCCGCGCCGGCAGTTTTTCGTAGATTCCACCGAATCCGCCGTTCGAAAGAATTGCCACCACGTCGCCGCGGCGCATCTCCGGAGCCAAGGTCTGAACGATTTCGTCCGCACCGGCAAGCAAACGCGCGCGGCTGCCATGTTTCTGAACATCGGCCGCCAGTTCCGGTAGATCCAACCGCTCATTCTCCGAGAGCGATTCCGAGCGGAACACGCCGGCGACGATCACTTCGTCCGCCAGCGCCAAACTCCGCGCCAGGTCTGCCTGCAGCACGCGTCGACGCAGCGTATTCGATCGCGGCTCGAGAATCGCCCACAATCGCGAACCCGCATAACGCGCCCGCAATGCCTTCAGCGTGCCTGCAATCGCGGTGGGATGATGCGCGAAATCGTCGATGATGGTGATGCCATTGACCTGCGCCTTCACTTCCAAGCGGCGCTTGACACTCTTGAAAGTTTTCAGCGCCGCGGCGATCTCTTCTTTCGAAATGCCGTAGGCGGAAGCGAGCGCGGCCGCCGCGGTCGCGTTCCACACGTTGTATTCGCCGGCCAAGGGGAACTCAAGATCAGCCCAGGGCTTTCCATCGCGCTCGACCGACCACGACGTGCGCCCGGCTTCGAATTTCAGGTCAGTCACTCGCCAGGTCGCGCGCGGTCCGGCGCCATAGCGCTCCACCGGGCAAAAGGCTTTGCTCAAGCAGCGTTCAAGACTTGCGCTCTCTACAGCATCTGCAGCAACTCCGTCGAAAGCGATAATCCGCCCACGCCGCGGAATCAGATTGACCAACCGCTTGAACGCTGTCTCCACCGCGTCAAGATCCTTGTAGATATCGGCGTGATCAAACTCCACCGAGGTGAGAATGATGGCATCGGGAAAGTAATGCAGGAACTTCGGTCCCTTGTCGAAAAATGCCGTGTCGTATTCGTCGCCTTCAAGAATGAAATGTTTTCCCTGACCGAGATGGAAGCTGGAACCGAAGTTTTCCGCAATGCCGCCGATCAGAAACGAAGGCTGCATGCCTGCGGTATGAAAAATCCACGCCAGCATAGAGGTGGTCGTGGTCTTTCCGTGCGTTCCTGCAACCACCAGCACTTCCCTGCCGCGCAGGAATTCGTCGTGGAGCAACTGTGGCAGCGAGCAAACCGGAATGCGCTGGTCGAGCACTTGCTCGAGCTCAAGATTCCCCCGCGACATCGCATTGCCCACGACTACCAGATCGGGGCGAGGATCGAGATTCCGAGGATCAAAAGGCTGAGCTACAGGAATCCCCAGCTCTGCCAGAAAATCTGACATCGGAGGATAGGCTGCGGCGTCTGACCCGGTGACGCGAAAGCCGCGCTGCTTCAGCATGCCCGCGAGCGACGCCATCGCGGTGCCGCAAATGCCGATCAGATGAATGTGCTTTGTCTCGTTCATGATCGCGGCGGGTTCTTTCCCGCCGTTACCGCCGACTCGAGGATCTTCAAATTTACTTCTGCGCCGCTGACGGTCAAGCCGGCCCGTACGCCAATCGGCAGGGTGATGTTCCTGGACGTCACATGTCCTGACCGCACCCCGTAGGCCACGGGCACTCCCAATTTACCGACGACGCGCAGAACGACTTCTTCCAGCGCGTAGCCCTGATTCGCATTCTGCATGCAATCCCGCATCTCGCCAAATACAATTCCCCGCACCTCATCCAGCTTGCCGGCCAGCTTCAACTGTACGAGCATGCGATCGATTTGAAACGGCTTCGCCGCCAGGTCTTCGAGAAACAGGATCGTGCCGGCTGTCTTTATCTCATAGGGTGTTCCCAGCGAAGCTACCAGAATGGAGAGGCAACCGCCGTAAAGAATTCCCTCGGCTGCACCGTCCACTAATCCTTTCACTCCCGAGTCCGCACCCAGACGGGGCTCCCAGGCGGCCGTCCCCGCCAGGGCCGATTGCCACGAAGCCAGGTCTACGCCATCCTGGTGCAGCCAATCTTTTGCCACCATGGGTCCGTGGAAGGTAACTAATCCGGCTTTGTCAAAGAAATATGTGAGCAGAGTGGTTACGTCGCTATAGCCGACGAAAATCTTCGGGTGAGTCTTAATCTTTTCTAAGGCGAGCGCTTCGAGCAGATAGTTCGCGCCATAGCCGCCGCGCGCACAGATAATCGCTTCAACATCGTCGCGTACGAACATTTCTTCCAGTTCGCGGGCGCGGCGTTCGACCGATCCGGCGAAGTAAAGGTCCCTATCAAGAATGGTGTCGGAATAAATCGGGCGATAACCCGCGCGCCGCAGGCCTTCGCATCCCGCCTCGAGATCGGCGCGTTTGATGTTGCTGGCCGGGGCGACAATGCCGACCGTAGAGCCGAGTCGAAGGGCGTGCGGCTTGATCCGCGGAGTGGTTGAAGAAGACATGCGTCCGGAAACCTTTTCGAAAAGCAAGCGCGACCTGTACAGATGGGTTTGTGAATCACTAAGCTGCGTTAGTTACTCAGCGCCTAACTCAGATAAAAATCTCCGCGGCACACCAACCGAGCCGCTCCACGCAGGAATATCAGATTCCCTTCCCTGCGCACCGTTTGTATCCCACCGGGAGTGTGCACCCGAACCGGCGATTCGGCGCGGCCGGCCACCATCGCCGCCACGGCCGATGAGCACGAACCGGTGCCGGAGGATTGCGTCTCTCCCGCTCCACGCTCGAAAAAGCATGCCCTCACATCATGCTTTCCATCGACTGCAACCAGTACAACGTTCACGCCTTGCTTGAACTCACCGCTGCGCTGAATCTCGGCAGCTTCGGTCTGCCAATTCGGGGAAAACTTTGGTACAAGCATAACGTAATGTGGATTCCCCATCGAAACCGGAATCCCGCGCACCTCACCTGCGCTGAGCTTCAACGCCAGCTCGGCTCCCACGACTGCCCTGCCCATGTCGACCTCGAAGTCGTAATCGAGTTCGCTCCGTCCCATCAGCGTGCAAGTTTTCAATCCAGCTCCGGTCTGGATCGTTATCTTCTCTTTGCCTTGCTCTGCGCAAACATATGCCGCCACACACCTGGTGCCATTGCCGGAAATCTCCGCCGGGGAGCCGTCGGCGTTAATCAGGCGGACCTCTAAATCCGCAGTGCTATGCGGATACATCCACTCGACGCCATCCGCTCCTACGCCTTCGTGACGATCGCACATGCGCCGCGTAAGGGCCGCCAGGTCGGCGGGAGCGAGGGCGTCTTCGACGTTCCTCGAATCAATCAACAGGAAATCATTCCCGAACGCGCAGGCTTTCACAAACGGAATTATCACGTGGTTCAGATGGGCGGATTTTATCACTGCAATGATCTCTCCCCAGCGAGCTCCAGCGTTAACCTGCGAGGTTACCGCGTCTGCTCTTCTCTGCGAGTCTGCACTCGCCCCTGAAATATCGCCGCCGGCGGCTGGCCCGTAGTGTGGATTTCGACCAGCGCCGGCAAACGGTGATTTTCGGCCGCGGTCCAGACTGGGTCGCCATCGAAGCCGACCAGGTAGTCCGCGTAACGCGCCGGATCTGCAAGAGCACGCTCCCACAACCCTTCCGCATCGACAGGCTGCTTCCAAACGCGATGATTGCCTTCGTTGATGACTTGGCGCAAGGGGACACCAGCTTGCTCGAGCGCGCCCGAGTGCTCGCCGAGATACATCAGCAACGTGGAATCAGGCGGCAGTGACTTGATCCAGCCCGCCAATTGCCCATCGAGGGCCACGCGTCCACGCATGTTGATCGCGGCTTCACGATAGCAAATCGGATCCGCGCGCCAGATCACACCATAACTTGCAATCACCTGGACCAGAATAGCCATGAATGTTGCTGTATTGGTCCAACGGTTCCACGAAGCTTCAAAGCGCGGAAGCTTCGTCGCCGATTGGATGAGGTATGCAATCCCCAGCGGCACAAACACCGCAAAGGCCGGCAGAAGTTGGAGTCCATAGCGCAGGTTGTATTGGGCAAATGGCCACCACGGCGGCACGAAAATCGGTATGCTGCCATACGCGATGGATAAAGCGTAGAACGGCAAGGGGACCCAGAGTAGCAACGCAACGCGTGCCCGTCCGCCAAACGCCGCGGCCAAACTGCCCAGCAGCGCCAGCGCCAGCCACATGCGGCCTAGCCAGTTTGTCTCGGCCACATCCAGTTCCGCCGCCTTCAGGAAATACGAGCCGGCTGCCAACAGGTTGCCTTTCGCCGGATTTACGGTCGTCGTTTTCTGTTCGATTGCTCTCGCGGAGTAAGGGCCGTTCACGAATTCCAAAGGATTCTGGTAGACGATGGCGTTGTATGCGATCCAGAGCACTGGAGCAGATGCCGCTAGTAGAACAAATTTCAGAAGAGCCGGGTGCGATGAGGGAATCAGGGATCGAGGCGCCTGATCCTCAGGTAGTTTGTGGGGCCGGAAAATGACGAACACAGCTCCGACCACCAGAACCGCAGCGAGGAACCATCCGTCATACCGCGTCAAACACGCCGCCGCCAGGCACAGCCCGCACTTTGTAAGTGCGTTTCCCTTCCCCCGTGCAAATTCTGCGAAAAACACTACGGCCCATACGAAGAAAGCCAGATACAGCGACTCTCCCATTGCGGTCGATTGCATGTAGATCAGATTTGGATTCGCGCCATAGACGATCGCTGCGACCCATGCTCCGATCATCGCAACGATGTCCACTTGCCCATCACGGCTCAAGACTCCGCGCATCAGGCGAAATATTCCCAGCACGCCCAACACATACCCCGCCATCGACGGAATCGAGCCACCGGAGCCGTTTTGCCACATTCTCATCGACACGATGAAGGGCATGATCAACAGGTGCGGCAGCGGGAGCCAGACTGTTCCAAGCTGCAGCAGACCTGGGGTTTTCGAATCGAATACACGGCGTGCGATGTTGATATGCGCTACGGCATCGCCGTAAAGCAACACGTCTCCATGCCGGTAGTAAAAGAGGAAGGAAAATACCGAGACGAAGATCGCCAGCCACACTAGCCGCACGATCTCAATTGCAGGATGCGCCTTCGGCGGCGGAGGTTGGGGCTTCATTCGAGGTGGGTGAGTTCACGAAAGATCTGGAAGCGCTCGTCGATCTCTTCGCGGGTGAGCGACTGCAGCCGCTCGGTGCCAAAGCTTTCCACAGCGAATGATCCCATCACGCCGCCGTAGAACAGCGCCCGCTTCAGCACTTCGCGATTCAGTTCTTCCTGCGACGCCAGATATCCCATAAATCCGCCAGCAAAAGAATCGCCGGC
The DNA here is from genome assembly GCA_035484995.1 of Verrucomicrobiia bacterium. Classification (GTDB taxonomy): domain Bacteria; phylum Acidobacteriota; class Terriglobia; order Terriglobales; family Acidobacteriaceae; genus Sulfotelmatobacter. The sequence continues at coordinate 14,944 of DATHOK010000209.1, forward strand.
TCCTGTGGGATCTTTCACTTCATCTAGCGGCAAGGTCGGCGCGCGGAAGGGATGACGTCCGATGCCGAATGCGCCTTCGCGAAAGAAAATGGTCGCTCCGTATTCGCCGTGCTTGATCACCAGCGCCTGCGGCCCCATGGCCAACACCTTCTGCGCCGCACGCGGCAAGTTCTTCTCATTTGCTAACATCTTGGTTTCGGTGTCGTTGATCAAGAGTACATTAACGAGCTTCAGGGTTTCGGCCAGTTCGTTGCGCGCGCCCTGGATCCAGTAATTCATGGTGTCGCATCCGGTTAGACGCACACCGTTCATTTTTCGCCGGACGTTGGCCTGCAGGGTTGGCTGGATATTCGCCAGAAACAGAAACTCCGTGTCTTCGTACTCCTTTGGAATCCTTGGCTGAAATTTCTCGAACACATTCAGGTCGGTGAAGGTGGTCTTGGCTTCGTTGAGATTCTCGCCGTAAGTGCCGCCCCAGCGGAAGGTCTTGCCTGGGGCGCGCTCAATGCCGCGCGTATCCACCCCGCGCTTTTTCAGGACGTTTTCATGTTCCGGGCCAAAGTCATCGCCCACGACTGCAACCATCCTGACCTGAGTGAAATAGCTCGCGGCAAGAGAGAAGTAAGTCGCCGCGCCGCCCAGAATGCCCTTCACGCTGCCCGAAGGCGATGCGATGTCATCAAACGCAACTGAACCCACCACGACAATACTCATGCGGATCTGTCTCTCCCGGCTTAAAGTGATCAGTGGCCAGTGGTCAGTGGCCAGTTAAACCTGCGGAACGGTCGTGTCACTGACCACTGATCACCGGGCACTGCCTTTCACGTATTTTCCAATAATCAGCTTCAACTTCTTCCGGGTCGCTGCTGGAATCTTTTTCGGATCGGTCAAGATCGCATGCGCCAGGGCTGAGCCGCACTTACACGACCGCCCGCGCGGCATTCCCGCTACGGTTTCTCGTATTACCTTTGTTGCGTTTTCGGCATTCTTCAGCAGCACCGCAACAATTTGATCTACCGTGACCGAATCGTGATGGGGATGCCAGCAGTCGTAATCAGTTACCATCGCCACCGTGACGTAGCAAAGTTCCGCTTCCCGCGCCAGCTTCGCCTCCTGCAGGTTGGTCATGCCGATCACATCCATGCCGAAGCCGCGATACACGTTCGACTCCGCCTTGGTCGAAAACTGCGGGCCTTCCATGCACAAATACGTTCCGCCGCGCTTGCCGGTCACGCCGATTGTTTTGCAAGCATCCTCGACCACCGCCGCGAGTTCACCGCAGACGGGATCGGCAAAGGCAACGTGGGCCACTACGCCGCCACCGAAAAATGTATCCACGCGATGCCGCGTGCGATCGAAGAATTGGTCAGGGATCACGAAATCCAGAGGCTTGTGTTCTTCCTTCAGCGATCCGACCGCGGAAACCGACACAATCCTCTCGACTCCGAGCTGTTTGAAGCCGTGAATGTTGGCGCGGAAATTCAGCTCGCTAGGCAGAATGCGGTGTCCGCGGCCGTGCCGCGCCAGAAACGCCACCTTTCGTCCCTCGAGGGTGCCGCAAACGTAGGCGTCGGAAGGCGCGCCAAACGGGGTTTTCACACGCACCTCTTTCGCCCTCATCAGCCCCGGCATGGCATAGAGCCCGCTGCCGCCGATAATCCCAATCTCCGCCTGTGCCACCAACCCTCCGGAATTCGCGCCCTACAGGAACCTTTGCGCGTGGAAGTCGAACTCGCGATTATACAAGACCGTCTGTAGACCTCCTTGTCCCCCGTGGTCAGGCTCTCCAACCCGCTACAATCTTCCTATGCGATTCACGGCGGCGGTCCCCCTCCTGATTCTCTATTCCGCAGCGCTCGCGCAAAGCACGACCAAGCTCTCTACCCCGCCGGAACCCAAGTCCGGCGTCGTTCCCTTCAAACTCAGCCGCAACCGCGTCATCATCGATGTCGACCTTCGACTCTCGGATGGAACAACTCAACGTGTTCTTGCCTGGGTCGACAATGGGAGTCCCGATCTTTACATGTCGCGGCGGTTGGCCGTCGGAACTTTTTCATGTGACGGACAACAATGCCCGGTCACTCCTCCGCTGGAGATGAGCATCGGCGGCATGACAATCCCTCTTGCCGGAAGAACTCCCGGAGCCGGGGTCAAGGAGGCTTGGGTGTGGCCGACCGGTAAAGTCCCCATCGCTCCGGGACTCGAGGCCGAGATCAACGTCCCTTCGACCATCCTGCGCAACTATGACGTGCTCATCGATTTCCCTGACCACCGATTCACCATTGCTCAACCCGGCAGTCTGAAATTCAACGGCGTGGATACTAAGGTAATCGTGAACCCGCAGAATGGCCTGATCCAGGTGCAAAGCCAGATCGAGAGGAAGAAGTACAATCTGGGCCTCGATTTGGGCGAACCGATCAGCTTTCTTTCAGGCGAGTTATTTGAGAAGCTATCTTCGGCTCACCCCGATTGGCCGCAGATGACGGGCGCGATCGGCCCCGCCAATATTTCAGGATCGGCTGACGAACCGGACCGGAAGCTGATGCGCGTCGACCGGCTGCAATACGGTCCACTCTTCCTGACCCACGTGGCCGTTGCCGAATCTCCCAAGGATCAAATGACGCGCTTCGAAAATCGCGCCGGCAGCCCCACTGCCGGCCTCCTAAGTTCTGAGGCTCTACTCAAGTATCGTGTCGGCCTCGACTACGCACACTCGACAGTCTATTTCGACATCGGCCGCTTGTTCGACGTGCTGGATTTCGATGTAGTCGGCCTGATCCTGCGTCCCGAGGACGACGGACGATTCACCATCCTCGACATCGCAGAGTACGATGGCAAACCTTCCGTGCCTCAAGGCGACAACGGAGTTCGAGTGGGCGATTTTCTTGTCGCAGTCGATGGCATCCCCGTGCGCGGGTCCACTCTGGGGCAGGTGTTGTCCATGCTGGGCGGTTCGCCCGGCACGGAACGCACGCTGACGGTTGAGCGCGGGGGCCGGCAATTCACCATCGCCACTCAAGTGCAGCACTTCCTGGGGGATGCGCCGCAAGAAAATCAGGCGAAGAAACAGTCCAGGAAAACGAAGGATTGAGATCGCGGAAAAACTGAGACGCTGGACGCACGTCCCAGGATCACTTCCGAAAAATTTCTTTCTCCAGAGTCTCCGTCGTGGCCGGATCGAGGCTCTCGCTCACGAAAACGGTATCGCCCTGCTGCTCGATCACGACGGCGCCTTCCTCGGTAGTCCAGACGTGCCGCCCTTTCAGAGCCTGGGCTTTATTCTTTGGGTGGGTCGAATCCGGGCTTGCGGATGAGCGATCGCTCGCCTCATCCGCCTTTTTGTACCGTTGCGCGAGCGATCGGGCATAAATTCCGGCAAACTCCGCGGCTCGCTCTGCACTCGACCAGCGGGACACGTAGAGCAGGCCGAGCGGCGCCGTCGCATCGTTTTTCGGATGCGCAGCGTAGTAGTAACCGCCGCGCCATTCTGGACAGATCAGCTTGGATAATTCCTTCCCCGCATATTGCTCGATGAGCACCGCGACATCGAACTCGCCCATCGCGCCGATATCAAACTTAATGTAATCCTTGAAGTCTCGCTTGAATTCCGGCAGCGGCATGGGATCGATCTTTTCCCCAGAAAGGTAGGTTTCCGGCTGCATGATCTGCCGGGTGGTGTGCGGAGGATTCGCGAGGACACCGGCGAAAGCCTTTTCCTTCCCGCCACTAGCCATCAACTTCACCACAAACTCCATGCCGTAGCTGTAGGGAAATGTCAGCGACTCTTTCATGAAAATGGGAGCGTCGTTGAATACCTTGGTGCCCGGAGTGCCCGTCAAGGTTTCCGATTCCATGCTGTCCACCAGGTCCGGTGAATCGGCAATCGAGCGTCCGGTTGGGGACAGGGCATATTGAAACATCATGGCCTGCGCCTGGCCTTCGATTACCGCCTCGCGCGCATCGTCGATCTCGTCGTTCTCGATATCTTCGGGCGTCGGATCCCTCTTGATCTCACCCAGGTCCTTGTCGCCCTTCTTCATCCATTTGTCGAGGCTGATCGCCTGATCCTGGAGTGCATGCGTGAGTTCATGCGCGAGCACGGGCTCCTGCTCTTCCAGCGGCACCCAATCCAGCAGGTTCACGGTTTTGGTTTTGGGATCGTAGTAACCAGCGACTTCTTCGCGCAGCAGATCGAGCAGCAACTTCTCCATATCAAACTCGCGCGGCAGCAGCCCGAACTTCTTCAGTACCAACTCCGAGCGCTGCAGGCGCTTCACGTCCTCATCCTTCATGTGTTTGGTGAGATAGGCGACGACTTCGTCGCGGCTGGTGAGCCGGCGCTTGACCTCCTTCTTGATCGGCAATCCCGTCTGCTTGCTGTCGAAGGCAAGAATCTCGTCAACGGAGTGGAACAGTTCCTCTGCTTCCTGCGGAGTGATCTTGACTTCTTTCTCTTCAGGGGCAGCTACGGGAGATGCCTGTGCGCTTTTGTCCGCCTGCTTTTGACTTTGATCCTGATTTGGCTGCTGACTCTGGTCCTGGGTAGTCTGGGCTGAAGGCTGAGAAGTCTGATTCTGCGCCTGAGCACATACGCCGCCACTCAAGCTCAAGAGCAGAACAACCGCGAAAAGCGGCCCAACAAACCTCGCGCGCAGCAGCTTAACGGTATCCATTAGGAACGAGTCTACCCTGTTTGCCTATACTCACTTCAAGGACAAACATGACCCCAAACATAACAACGACTGCCCCCGTCAACCTCTGGACTTCCGCCGGTCACGTTCGCGATTACCTCGGGCGCGCCGATTCCATCCCTCACCGGACGGAGGGCGAATCAGTGCTTCTGGAGTTTGTTCCGAAAACCACACGCCGCATTCTCGATCTGGGCACAGGCAGCGGCAGACTGCTCGCCCTCGTCAAATCCTGGCTAGACGCTAGCGGCGTAGATTCTGTGGCGATCGACTTCTCGCCCGCCATGTTGGAAGCCGTTGCCAAGCGCTTCGCCGGAGATTCCTCTGTCACCATCGTGGCCCACAATCTCGACCAACCGCTCCCCGCGCTTGGCAACTTTGATGCGGTCGTATCCAGCTTTGCCATCCATCACGTCGGGCACGACCGTAAGCGCGCGCTTTATGCGGAAGTTTACGGGTTGCTTAACCCCGGCGGCGTCTTCTGCAACCTGGAACACGTTTCCTCGCCAACGCCGCGCCTGCATGAAGAATTCCTGCATCGACTTGGAAACACGGTGGAGACTGAAGATCCATCAAACAAGTTGCTGGATTTGGAAACTCAGCTGCAATGGCTGCGCGAGATCGGCTTCGTGGATGTGGATTGTCACTGGAAGTGGCGCGAGTTGGCGCTGCTGGTGGGCAGGAAGGCCTAGAGCTTAGCCGCGACTAAGACGTTCGCTACCCAGTCGCCAACTTCTCGCGTTCCGAGGGTTCCGCCTATATCCTGCGTAGTTTTCTTCTGACGCACGGCTTCGAGGACTGCGGCTTCCATCTTCCCGGCTTCTTTCGTCAACCCCAAATGCGCCAGCATCATCGCCGTGGTAAGGATGGCGCCGAACGGATTTGCCACGTTCTTTCCTGCAATCGGCGGCGCTGAGCCATGTACCGGCTCGAACATCGCCGTCTTCCCGGGATGAATATTCCCGCTGGCCGCCATGCCGAGGCCGCCCTGCAGTCCGGCGGCGAGGTCGGTGATGATGTCGCCGAACATATTGTTGGTCACGATCACATCGAACCCGCGCGGATCGCGGACCATCTGCAGGCACAGCGCGTCCACGTACATGTGCTGCGCCGCGATCTGCGGATGCTCGCCGCCTACCTCCTTAAAGACGCGCTGCCACAAGCCGCCCGCGTGGGTCATGGCATTCGACTTGTCGCACATGAGCACGCGCTTGCGGGGCGAACCGTCGAGCTTGGTGTGGCGCTCACAATATTCGAAGGCATAGCGGATGATGCGCTCGACACCCTTGCGCGTGTTGATGTCCTCCTGAATCGCGACTTCATCCGGCGTTCCCTGCTTGAAGACTCCACCCGCATCGGTATAGACACCCTCGGTGTTTTCGCGGATGACGACGAAATCCACGTCCTTGGGCTCGATGCCTTTTAGCGGACACAAGGGCGCATCCAGCAGCCGCACCGGACGAACGTTGGCGTAAAGGTCCATCTTGAAGCGCATGCCGAGGAGGATCTCCCGGGCATGGATGTTTGTGGGGACCCGGGGATCACCGAAGGCGCCGGCGAGGATCGCGTCGAAGTCGCGCTCAAGCATGGCGAAGCCGTCGGGAGGGACAGTCATGCCGTCGCGAAGATAACGGTCGGCGCCCCAGTCAAACTCCGTGAGCTGGACGTCAGCCCGCGAGGCCCGGATGACCTTGAGGGCTTGCAGGATAACCTCCTGGCCAATCCCGTCTCCGGGGATCACTGCGATGCGTTTTCTGGAAGGCGTTTGCGGCTGATCAGTAATACGGTCCACGGCAGAAAAGCTAACACAAGCCGGGCCGAATGAGTAGGTTGTCGACGGGCCGCGATTGAATCGCAGGACCGTTCGCTATAATCAATAGTTCAATGGCGACTACTCCGCTCCAGGACGCGCTGCACACTGATCCGGGGAATCAAGTGCGACCGCTCGCGCTCGCAGACTACCGCGGGGCCAGGACTGCTGCGCGGTTTGCAGATCCTCAGGTGGAGTTTGCTGCCTTGCTCGGTGGTTGTGGGGTTTATGACCTCGGTTTCCGTGCCCGGATTTCGCTCACGGGAGGAGATCGCGTACGCTGGCTGAACGGCATGGTCACGAACAACATTCGCGATCTCGCCTCGGGACGCGGCCTGTATGCCTTCCTGCTCAACCCGCAGGGCCGCATCCTCGGCGACATGTCAGTTTACAACTTCGGTGAGAAGCTGGTGGTGGAAACCGATCGCAGCCAGGTCGAGAAGATCGTTGCCACTTTCGATCATTACATCATCATGGATGACGTGGAAGTGGCAGACGTCACGGCGGAGCAGACCGCTCTCGGCCTGTCGGGACCAAAGTCACGCGCCGTGCTGAACGCTGCGGGGATTGAAGTGCCCGAGATGCAGCCTTTGCAGATGATCTCTCCGCAGTGCAACTGCGACTGTGGTTGCGTCGAGTGCACCGTGGTGCGCGGCGAGAATGCGCAGCAGGAATCTTATGAAATCTGGCTCGCACCCCAGGATGTTTACAAAACCTGGCAGGCTCTGGTTGCGGCTGGGGCCACGCCAACCGGCAGCGAGGCGCTGGAAATGCAACGCATCGTGGCCGGTATTCCGCTTTATGGCGTCGACATTCGCGAGCGCGACTTGCCCCAGGAAACCGAGCAGATGCGCGCGCTGAACTTCAACAAGGGATGCTACGTGGGGCAGGAAATCGTGGAGCGCATTCGATCTCGAGGAAACGTCCATCGCAAGTTTACCGGGTTTCTGCTGGAAGGCGCGGCGGCAATCGCGGCAACTGCTAAGATCACTTCCGGCGAAAGAGAAGTGGGCGAAGTCACGAGCGTTGTTTCTGTGCCTACGCCGTCTGGCGACTGCACAGTTGCCCTGGGATATATTCGCCGCGAAGTGGGCGTGCCAGGCCGCGAAGTCGCGATTGGAACCGCCAAGGCCACCGTGGTCCAATTACCGCTGGAGAGCGTCGTGCTGGCGCAGGCGGAGGATTCGTTGCACCATTCCGTTGTGCATTTATAGGAACAGACATATGGCTGAGAAGAAACAGGAGTCAGGTTTCACCGTAACCGACCGGCGATTGTTCACCGAGGACGGAGAGTTACGCAAAGATGTTCCCGAGGAAGCAGAAGCTCCAAAAGGGGTGGCGCCAGCGCCTGCGGCTCCGACCGCTGTCAAGGAAACTACGCCGGCTGGCAACACTGTGGCCGGCTTTCCGGCCGAGGGAGATGAAGTGGTGGGGCAAGGTGTACCCGCGCCCCCTACAGCTGCCGAACAGCAGGCACAGGCCGACGCCTACCGGCAATCGGCGCAGGAACTGGATTCTAGAGTCGAGCTGAGCGGACGCTCCAGCAAAGAGTTTGAGATGACTTTCGAGCGCTTCCTGGCATCACTCTACATGACGGCGATGCTCCAGCTGGGCCTGATGCACCAGCAAGGAGAGCAGCCGCGGATTGACATTCTTGGCGCGCGACAAACCATCGATACACTCTCTCTAATTGCCGAAAAAACCAAGGGCAACCTGACCGCGACAGAAGAAAACTTTCTACAGAACAGCCTCTACGAAGTGCGCATGGCCTACGTGGAAGTAACCAACGCACTGTCGCGCCCTCCGCAGCCGGGATCGGCCACGGGGACCAGCGGACGATGAAGCTTCCGCGTAAAGATCAAGACTTGAAGGTCAGCGCATGAAAGCCACGCTCACGGTGCTGGGCAGCGGCACATCCATGGGTGTGCCTACGCTTGGCTGCGACTGCGCGGTTTGCCGCTCCAGGGACCCCCACGACCGCCGCACACGCCCCTCGATCATGCTTGAGTTTGCAGGAAAGGTTGTACTCATCGACACCTCGCCCGATTTCTACGCCCAAGCCATCCGCGAAAGAATCACGCAGGTGGATGCGGTTCTTTACACGCACACCCACGCTGACCATATTTTAGGCATCGACGACCTGCGGCCACTGAGTTTCCGTCACAAGCCGGCGAAGTTGCCGCTCTATGCGCGACCGGACGCGGCAGCATTTCTGCGCCGCATGTTCACCTATATCTTCGATGCCGATTACAAGTACGGAAGCTTGCCTCAACTCGAGTTGCGGCCGATTGATGGTCCCGTGGAACTATTTGGGGCGCGCTTCGAGCCGGTGCGCTTGATTCATGGAGAGGCTGAAATTTACGGCTTTCGCTTCGGCAACGCGGCTTATCTCACCGACCACAGCGAGATTCCGGAAGCATCGTTCCATCAGTTGGAGGGGCTGGACATTCTTTTCCTCGATGCGCTGCGGCACAAACCCCATCCCACGCACTCGACAGTGGAGAATTCGCTGCGCATCGTGGAGCGGGTAAAGGCCAAGCGGGGTTTCTTTACCCACATTTGCCACGATCTGCCGCACGAGGCGACGAATGCAACCCTGCCTCCGCATGTGCGGCTGGCTTATGACGGAATGAAGCTGGAGTTTGAAATCTGAAGTTCACTGGCCAGTTGTCAGTGATCAGTGGTCAGTGAAACCCTGGCGGGGTGCTGGCTTTCTGACCACTGGCCACTCAACACTGACCACTGCTATGCAGGTCTTTCACAAACTCGATGACGTTCCGGCAGGATTTGGGCCGTCGCTGGTGAGCGTGGGTAATTTCGACGGGGTGCACCGGGCGCACGCTCATGTGCTGGGCGAGATCGTGCGGAGGGCGCAGCAGCGCGAAGCCAAAGCGGTTGCGGTGACGTTCGAGCCTCATCCGGCGCGCATTCTGCGACCCGACTCAGGACTGAAGTTGCTTACCCCGCTGCCGGAGAAACTGCGCTTGCTCGAAGCCACGGGCGTTGACGCTGTGCTGATCCTGCCTTTTAGGCGCGATCTTTCGTTGATGACGCCGCGGCAATTCGCCGAGCGCATCCTGAAAAAGAAACTGCATGCAAGCGAGGTGCATGAGGGCTTCAACTTCCGCTTCGGGCACAAAGCTGCGGGCGACGTGAACGTGCTGGCGCAGCTCGGGCAGGAGCTGGGCTTCGAAGTGAAGGTCTATCCGGAGCAGGCTCTGCGCGGCGAGCCGGTTTCGAGCAGTCATATCCGGAAATTAATCGGCGAGGGGCGGGTGAGTCGGGCGCGGCATCTGCTGTCGCGTTCCTTCTGTATTTTAGGCACGCCAGGACGCGGGCGCGGGCTGGGAACGAAGTACACAGTGCCAACCATCAATCTGGCGCGTTACGAAGACCTTGTGCCAAAAGACGGCGTCTACATCACGTGTTCGAGAGTAGACGCGGAGCAGTTTGAATCGGTCACCAACGTGGGCAATCGCCCGACGTTCGGCGTCGATTCATTTGCGATTGAAACGCATCTGCTGAACTTTCACCCCATTGAGCTAACGCCGGAGAGTGAGGTCGAAATCTGCTTCCTGAACCGGCTACGCGACGAGATCAAGTTTCCGTCAGTGGAAGCGCTGCGCGAGCAGATAGCACGCGATGTAGAGAAGGCGCGAAGGTACTTTCTTTTGCTGCACGGCAACTCTTAGCCACGTGCTCTAATGCGGCAGATACCCCGATTCCATGGGCAGTTTGCCGTCCACTCGCACCACATTGATGGTGTTGTCGACGGAGCGGACATCCACCAAACCGATGGCGCCCGGCGTAGTCTGCACGATTTTCAGCACGTCCGCGTCAGAGTCCGCCATGACAATGGAGTCCTTGTGAGCGGCGATCAGCGCCTTCAACTCATCGGCAGTCATCTTGTTCAGGCGCTCCAAGGTTTCCGTTTCTCCCTCAGAGTCTCTGTGTAGGACCAGGACTACGGCCTTGCCATCCGGCCATTTCTTGACTTCAGAGCGGAGAATCCTGGACAAGTGCACTGCTGTGACGTTTTCCACGGCGTTATCCTTGTGGACCACAACCGCCATGTGGTGGGCAAAGCAAGGGGTGAGGAACGTCAAGAGAAAAACAAGAAGCACGCCAGCTCGCTGAAATCTCATAGGCACGTCCGCTTTCAGGTTTTTCGTGACCTGAGGGTGATATGGCAAGGCTAACCTAGAATCATGGCTGGAGAGGTAAAAACATTGTCAAATGCCGGTGAGGGTACCGAATGAGAAAACATTCAAATCCAGCGCGGAAATGGGAAGCAGCACCTACTCAATCGGGTCCACCACCGCGGATTCTTCCCCTGCGCCAGCGCGACCTGGGCGCTGCACGATTACGATAGCCGCCAACACAAAGACGATTCCCACGGTCTGGACCGGACGCAATACTTCCCCTAGGAGCACCGCGGCGAGAAGAATCGAGAACACCGGTTCCAGACAACTGGCGATTATGGCGCGCGTGGGTTCGAGATGCTGCAGGCCGAGGAAGTACAGAGAGAACGCTCCCAGCACCGAGATCATCGAGAAAATAAACAGGAACAGCCACTGCGCGGGTGCGTAGTGGGCGGCGAGGATCTTCCAGGGAGGGTTGACGACGAGCCAGAAGGCCGCCGCAGCAGTAAGCGTCCAGACCAGCACACGCCAGCGGTCGTAACGCGCGAGGATGCGGTGTCCGCCGACGTTGTAAAAAGCGAAAGAGAATGAGGCCAGCAGTGCAGCAAAGAGGCCGTAGGAGTCGAGGTGAAGCGCTTGTCTCGTACCTAGACTGCTTCCGACGATTCCGATGACGAGGGCAATCCCCGTGACCGCCAGCGCCACGGCAACTACTTTTTGCAGCGAGAGCTTCTGCTGGCCGCGGGCTACGACATAGAACAGAACCCACACTGGAGCGGTGTATTGTACGATGATGGCGGTGGCGACATTCGTCCTTTGGATGGCAACGTAGTAGAAGTAATTCGAGACAGCGACACCGAGGGTACCCAAAAGGAAGCAGTAGGCGAGATCGCGCGCGGGCAGCTTGATGCGCTGCCATCCCTGGGAAGCGACGAGGAGCGGAAGCAACACGAGCAGAGAAAATGTAGTGCGGGTCTGCGAGAGAATCAGCGGGTCGATAGGGCGGAGTGCCGCTGCACCCAGAGGGAGTTTTCCCGTGAAAACGGCACGGCCCAGCGCGGCAGAGACTCCCCAGAGAAACGCCGCTGAGGCGATGAACAGATAACCGCGCAGGGGATGCGAAGGCGCGTTTTGCGGACTTGGGTTTGAGATAAAGAGCCTCGTCGAATCGCCTTCGATGATGAGGCAGCGGAGAGGAACCGGTCAAGGCAGCGCAGGTCGAAGCCTTCGATCAGTTCAGTTACGGGTGGGGTGAAGAGGAAGTTTATCACGGCATCAGTTTGACTCGTTCTACGCTTCCAGATATTCGATCTCGGCGGTGATCTTCGCTGTCTTCTCAAGCATGGCCGAGACCGAACAATATTTTTCTTTTGAGAGGCGAACTGCGTCCTCGACCGCCTTGTGCGACACTTTACCGCCGACGCGGTAGATCAGCTTGATTTGCGTATAGACCGAGGGTGGGTCGGCGGCGCGCTCGGCCTGAGCGCGGACTTCAAGGCTGGTAAAGGGTTCGCGCTTCTTCTGCAGGATGGAGACGATGTCGTAGCCGGTGCAGCCGCATAGGCCGATGAGAACCAGCTCCATAGGACTGTTCCCTGTCGCTTTGTCACCGTCGACCACAATCCCGTGACCGCTGTCGGCGACTCCGTTGAAGCGGTGCTTTTCAATCCAAGTGGTTTTGGCTTTCGTCATAAAACTCGCTTCCTAGATTTCACCTGCGATTATCTGTACTCGGTTCGGGATGAATCAACACCCGGAAAAGCTCCGGCGCAGCCTGCTTGAACCGGGTTTCGAGCTCGGTCTGGATGTCATGGACGCTGGCCAGCGAAAGATCGTCGGAAAACGTGCAATGGCAAGAAACGTAAAGGCGTCCGCGTACTTTCTTGATTTGGACATCGTGCATATCGACGATCTCAGGAAATTGAGTAGCCAGCGACTTGAGGCGCCGCTCAAGTTCGGCATCGCGGACTAACTCATCGCCGGTTTCAATGGTGGCAGGTTCGCTCTCGATGTGGGTAAGAATGTCGGCGATCTCCGGCACGTCGTGGCGCATGTCGGCTTCCAATTCCGTGACTTGATCGTGGGCGCTTTTGAGGGTCATACGTTCGTCGAGTTCGACGTGCTGCTCGACGTGAAGTTGTCCGGCGAGATCCTGCACGCTGATGTCGTGGACATTGAGGTTGTGACGCGTGGCGACGGCGCGAATGCGGTCGAAGATGTTTTCCGAGCGCTGGGCGCGCGGGAGCGGTTGCACGGTTACGTCAGCGCCGGGAAGGATGTCGCGAACCGCCACCGTCACTGCTTCCACAAGTTGCTCGGAACGCTGGAAAGTAACGGTACGGGCGAGACCGACGGCAAGATCAGCAAAATAACGGTTACCCGCGCGACGAATTCGCACTCTCCCGACTTCGAGCACACCATCCACCCGGGAGACTGCGTCGGTGATTTGAGCTCGGACTCCGGCCGGAGCGGCGTCGAGCAGAGCGTCGACGGTGCGCCGGGCCAGACGCCAGCTCACAGAAACGACGACGCCGGCGACAAATAGGGCAGCAATGGGATCGGCAACGCGAAGCCAATTCAGACCATAAATGCGCCCCAGTAAGATGAGCAGCAGGCTGAGCACGACGACGCCTGACGACCAGATGTCAGTAGAAAAGTGGAGCGCGTCGGCTTCGAGAGCCTGGCTTTCGTACTTCGTGGCAATGCGGCCGAGAGCGCGGGAACGCCACCAGTCCACGGCCATGGAAATGAGCATCACAGCGAAAGCCCAGACCGAAGGTTCGACTTCGACGTGCCGGTAGAACAGGCGGAGGACCGCTTCGTAGATAACCCAGGCGCAGGTGAGCAGAAGCAGGCCGGTTTCAACGAAGGCCGAGAAATTTTCGATCTTGCCGTGGCCATACTGGTGATCGGCGTCAGCCGGCTTGTCGGAGACTCCGACCGAGAAATAAGTGAGCAGCGCCGCAATCAGATCGAGGGCGGAGTGCGCGGCTTCTGAAAGAATCCCGAGGCTGCCCGTGGTGACGCCGACGATGATCTTCCCGGCAGTGACCAGAACTGCAGCCGCAACCGAGTTTCCAGCCACCGCGCGTTTCTCGGCGCGCATGGCATTCGGTGAGTAAAGGGCTGGAGTCCCGGACATGATGGGATTATCGCCGCTTCAGCGGGATTGCGCCAAGGGAATCGCAGCGGTGCGGGGTTCTGGGGAAACTGGCTCTGTGCTACGATGCTAGGTTCAACTGTGCAACTTCCTGATCTGCCAATCCTGGAGGAATCTTTTATGCGTAAGAGCTGGTTGCTGTGTGTATTTCTGGGAGCGCTGGCCTGGGGACAGGCGCCGACGGGGACGCCGCCGGCTCAGGCTCCGGGCGCTGCGAAGGCTCCCGCGCCGGCGGCGGAAGTGGCTGAGAGTGCGATTGTGCTCACCATCAAGGGGGTGTGTCCGGCAACGCCGAAGACAGTCGCTGCGTCTAAGACCGGCGCCAGCAAGGCCACCACGTCTGCAACAAAGAAACCGGCGGGCTGCAAGACGGAGATCACCCGGGCGCAATTCGAGAAGCTGACCAGCGCTCTGCAACCGGGTGCGAATCCTCTCACTCCGCAGCAACGGCGCCAGTTGGCAGGCCAGCTTCCCCAGCTTATGGCCCTGTCGGAAGCTGCGAAAGCAAAGGGCCTCGACAAGACCACGCAATTCACGGAGACGATGAAGTTCGTCAAAATGCGAGTCCTCACCTCGGAACTGCAACGAACCGTGCAGGAAGACGCCGACAAAGTGCCGCCGGAAAAGATCACCGAATATTACAAGAATAATCCCGAAGCGTACGAGCAGTTCTCCCTCGACCGGTTGTTCATTCCGCGCTTCAAGCAGCCGGAGGTAGAGACCAAGGAAGACAAGCAAGAGAAGAAAGAACCGGAAAAGCTGACCGAAGAACAGCAAAAAGCGAAAGACGCGGCCGACCAAGCTAAGCGGGAAGAAGGCGAGCAGGAAATGAACAAGCTGGCCGACAGCCTGCGGGCAGAAGCAGCAGCCGGGGAAGACTTCGCAAAACTGCAGAAGGAAGCGTTCGAAGCGGCTGGCACAAAAGTTGCCAATCCAACGGTGAACCTGCCCAAGGTACGGCGTACAGGGCTGCCTCCGGCTCACGCCTCGGCATTTGATCTGAAAGTGGGCGAAGTATCGGCGGTGATTAGTGACAATGGGGGGCATTACATCTACAAGGTGGTGAGCAAAGAAATTCTCCCGCTGGATCCGCAGATCGAAAACGAAATCCATAACCGGCTCAAGGCGGAGCGCCTGAAGGAAATGATGGATAAGTACACGAACTCGTTCCAGGCGGTGCAGAACGAAGCATATTTTGGACCGCCCGGACCCGAA
This sequence comes from Verrucomicrobiia bacterium, assembly GCA_035484995.1. Lineage (GTDB taxonomy): Bacteria > Acidobacteriota > Terriglobia > Terriglobales > Acidobacteriaceae > Sulfotelmatobacter. The sequence goes on from DATHOK010000209.1 coordinate 29,959, forward strand.
GTACCGATGGGAGGGCATCCTCCTGGGCTGCAGCCGCGTGTTCCGCGTCCCCAGATGACTCCACCTCCGACCCAGCCGCAGGGCACGCCGCCGGCTGCGAATCCACCCGCACAACCTCCACCGGGCACGCCCCCTGCATCGAAGCCAGACTGATGGCAAACGCGAAACCTGTCGTCGTGGTCACCGGCATCGCGGGGAACCTGGGCTCCCGGCTGCTCCCGCTGCTAGGGGATTTCTCGGTGATTGGGGTAGACCTGAATCCACCCCAAACCGATCTTCCGCTCCAGTTCGAACGCCTGGACGTGGGCGAGGAGTCTTCCACGCGCGCGCTTTTCGAACTGCTGCGCGACACGCAGCCGGTTTCTGTGGTTCATCTTGCGTTTGTGATCGACCCCGCACGCACAGGAGTGCTCGATGGGGAGCACATGTGGCAGATCAATGTGGCGGGCACCGCCCGCGTGATGGAGGCAGTTACCGAGGCGAATCGCTCGGGGGATCTTGGAATCAAGCAATTTATTTTTCCCAGCAGCGTTTCCGCCTACGGATCCAGCCTGCCCCGGCCGGCGACGGAGGAGTCGGTGATGGCGGCGCACACGCTGCCCTACGCGATTCACAAAAAACAGTCCGACGAAGTCGTACAGCAACGCGCACCGGCCTTGCGGGGATGCAGCGTTTACATTCTGCGTCCTCACATTTTTGCAGGCGCCAGCGTGGAGAATTACCTGCTGGGAGCGTTTCGCGGTACGCCCAACGGCAAAGGCGCGCGAGCCGAAAAAATGCGGAGCGAGGGCAAACGGCTGCCCTGCATGCTGCCGCGCGGGCAACAGTATCTCGACAACAAGATTCAATTCGTGCATGTCGATGATATGGCACGGCTGATCGCGCACATCCTGCATCGCGATCCGGAGGCACAGCGGCTGACCATCCTGAACATAGCCGGGCGCGGAGATCCGCTCACCTTCGGGCGCTGCATTGAAATGGCGGGGGCGAAGCTGGTGCGCGTTCCCGGAAAGTGGGCCATGCGGCTGGTGCTGCAATTTCTATGGAAGCGCCAGATCTCGGCGATTCCGCCGGAAGCGGTGCCCTACATGACCGGTGAGTACATCATGAATACGGACCGGCTGCGGAGCTTCCTGGGCGGGGAGTATGAAACCGTAATTCGTTACACGATTGCGGACGCGTTCGCTGACAGCTTCAAGAGCATTCCCGCATCGACGAACATCGCAAACACAAAATAAGTTTCTCGCGAACGACAACTCTCACTTCTTCCCACGATACAAACCAGCAACGCCGAAGGTGTAGGGCGTCCAAGTCGCCTCGCGGAAGCCGGCGAGGCGCATGCGAGCAAGCATCTCCTGTGGCTCGGGAAAGCGTTCGACCGAGTTAGGCAGATAGGCGTATGGTCCGCGGACGCCAGAAAGCATGGTGCCGACGCGCGGCAGAATTTGCGTGAAATAGAGCCGATAGAGATTACCGATTAGTCCTTTGGGCTCGCTGAAGTCGAGGATGCCGCACTCTCCGCCACTCCGCAGCACGCGCGCGATCTCGCGCAAGCCGGCATCGTAGTCCGCGAGGTTGCGGAATCCGAATGCTGAGGTCACGAGGCTGAAGTACTGGTCGGGAAACGGAAGAACGAGCGCGTCGGCTTCGACCCAGTGCGGCGCCGCGGACTTGCCGTTTGGAGCAGACTTGCCAAGACCCTTCGAGCGGGCACGCTGCAACATGGCGTGGGAAAAGTCAGCGCCTAAAATCTGGGAACCAGCGTTCCCTGCTTGCTTGCGCAGCGCGAAAGTCATATCCCCGGTACCGCAGCAGAGATCCAGCACTCTCGAGTCGGGCTCGGCGAGGATTTGGGCGAAGGAACGCGCGGTGCGACCCCACCACAGGCGATCCACGTTGAACGACAACACGTGATTGAGTAGGTCGTACCGCGGGGCGATCGAGGTGAACATCTCGCGAACAGCGCGCGCCGCCGAACTCGCGTCAATGGCGCCTTCCGGAGCCGCGCCCACCACGGTCGGTCTCTGGGGCTCGGCCACGGGGTTTTAGTTTCCCCATCCGCCGTGAGACAGGCGGCGCAATTCTTCGACCGCACTGATCACCACGCTATCCGGCACGTCGGAGGCGATTTCGACCTTCCCGATTTCCCTTGGCAACACGAAATGCACCACACCACCTTGTGTTTTCTTGTCGGCCTGGAGTCGCGCGAGAATCTTGCGCGCGCTCACTTTGAGCTCCGGCAGGCGACCGAGGCTGAGCACGGCGTCGGCGATGCGGCCAGCTGTCACGCTATCGGTGCGGCCTACGGCGAGGGCGATATTGGTTGCGGCAATCATGCCCCAGGCGACGGCCTCGCCGTGAAGCAGGCTGCGATAACCAGTCTCTGCCTCGAGAGCATGTCCGATTGTGTGACCCAGGTTGAGTACGCGCCGCAGGCCGCCTTCGCGCTCGTCAGCGGAAACGACTTCGGCCTTCAGCTTCACGGATTGAGCAATGAGTCCTTCGAGCTCCACCGGATCGCGCTTCAGGATTTGGGCCCGCTTCTGTTCGAAGCGCAGAAAAAGATCGAGATCGCCGATGATACCGCACTTGAGCGCTTCGTACAGGCCGGCGCGAAACTCCCGATTGGGCAGCGTGCGCAGGACTTCCGGATCGATGAGTACGGCCCGGGGATGATGGAATGTTCCGAGCAGGTTCTTCCCTGCCCCGAGATTGACGGCGGTCTTGCCACCGACAGATGCATCCACCTGGGCGAGAACCGTGGTGGGAATCTGCACCAGCTCCACGCCGCGCATGTAAAGCGACGCCAGCAGTCCGGTGACATCGCCGACCACGCCGCCACCCAGTGCGATCAAAACAGCTTTGCGGTCGGCGCCCAACCGGGACAATCTTTCGGCCAGCTTTTCGACCGTGCGCAGTTTCTTGGCAGGCTCTCCGTTAGGCATTTGGATTACCTGGGGCCTGAAGCCTGCCGAGTTCAAAGAGCGCACCAGCTTTGCACCCCAGCGCCTCTGCACTGGCGGAACTGTAACCACAAACACTTTGCTGGCTTGGGGCAGCAACTCTGCCAGCAAGGTTCCGGCACGCGCCAGCAAGCCGTTTTCAATGCGGGCTTGGTAGGGCCGAGGAGGGACATGGATGGTGACCTGCGCCATGGAAATTCCATAATAGCCTATGGGCAATGCAGGTCGGGTTGGCTAGGCTCTGGAAGTTTTTTCTGGAAACATTACCGACGCAATGATTGAAGCGGCCAGCACTCCGGCCACAACCGCCAACGTCACTAGCGTGGAGATCGGGAAGCGATCTGAGGTCACCATCTTCAGACCCACCAGAATCAGCACCAGGGCCAGGCCGGTATGAAGGAAACGGAAAGCCTTCATCAGTCCCGAGACGGCGAAATACATAGAGCGCAGGCCGAGGATGGCGAATACATTCGAGGTGTAGGCGATGAAAGCGTTGAGCGTGACAGCGAGGACAGCGGGGATGGAGTCAACGGCGAATAGCAGGTCAGTGGTTTCGATTACGGCAAGAACAATTAAGAGCGGCGTGGCATAAAGCCCAGGATTCCCTTTCCATCCTCGGACAAAGAAGAGGCCCCCCTGATAGTCGTCCGTCACTGGCATCCAGCGGCGCAAAGCTTTCACTGCCGGGTTGGTTGCTGGATCGATTTGATGCTCGCCGGAAAGCCCCACCCGGACTCCGCTATAAATCAGCAGCGCTCCAAGAAGATAGAGGATCCAGTGGAAGCGGTGAATCAGGCTGACCCCGGCAAGAATAAAGAAGCCGCGCATCAGGATCGCCCCGAGAACTCCCCAAAACAATACGGAGCGCTGATGCTGTTCAGGTACTGAGAAATAGCGGAAGATCACGAGAAAGAGGAAGAGATTGTCCACACTGAGTGAAAGTTCGAGCACATAGCCGGTGGCGAACTCCAGGGCGACTTGGCGGCCCTGCCAAAAGAAAACCAGTCCGGCAAAGGCAGCGGCGAGGGCGATCCACATGGCGCTCCAGGCAAGCGCCTCGCGCGAACGCATAACACGGCCGCCGCGGTGGAAGACGAGCAAGTCCAGCACCAGCATGCCCAGCGCAAACACATTGAAGAGAATCCAGAAGTAGAGCAACGGCATCCCTGGAGGATCAAGAATTGTTGATTGCTGATTATTGATTGTTGACTGACGCATCGATTGCAAGCCTGGCAACCAACCATCATCAATTAGCAAT
>DATHOK010000210.1:0-5667 GCA_035484995.1 Verrucomicrobiia bacterium
TTATCGGCGCAATTATCCCGTGCGCCGCGCGGAGAGTAGATTCAGGATCTCGCGCAGTCCTTGGCGGATGCGCTGCATTTCAGCGGAAGATTGCGCGGGGAATGGAATGGCGGCCTGTCCTTTATCAGTTCTTGATTCGGAACGCAGTTGCTGGCGCGCGCCTACGATGGTGAAGCCCTGCTCGTAGAGCAGTTGCTTGATGCGAAGGACGCTTTCCACGTCGCGTCTACGGTACATGCGCTGGCCCGTGCTGCTTTTCACGGGCTTGAGTTGCGGGAACTCGCTTTCCCAGAATCGCAACACGTAGGCCGGCAAACGGCACAGGGTGGCCACTTCACCGATGCGGAAATAGAGTTTGTCTGGGATGAAGATTTCATCCGTCTTTTTGCCCGAGCTCTTTTTCCTGGCATTCATGTTTTTCGCGCCCACGCCCGCCCCTCGCCTGTAAAGCCTGTGGCTCACACCTGTGGTTCACAATTGTGACATACCCGGGGAATCCTTATATGGGGAATTTTGGAGACTGAGCATCCGCAAATGGAACCCGCTGATCAGGCACTCTGCCCCGCTGGGGAGCCAGACTCAGCCGCGGGAGCCGAGGGCTGGACGCTAGTTGCGAATTGCTAAATGCTTCGAAAACAAACGCCTCTCAAGAGGTGCTTCTCCTGAGAGGCTGGTTAGATCTTGGCCCGTGCGAAGTATCGTTTCGCAGAACGGTTAGTGTTTCTTCTTTTTTTTGGCCTTTTTCTTCGTTGCCATGAAGATTCCTCCGTGAACGATTTTCCCTTGCAAAGAATGTCAGATACCTGACACGTTTGCGAAACACCGCCCAACTTGTTGTACGGGCAGCGTCCTTAACACAAGATATTGCGGCAGTGTAAACACCGTGTCAACAGAATTGTGCAGGGAGCGGAAGAATTTTCTCTGCACGTCACGCCGCCACTCATCGACGCTCGACCATGAAGGCGCACGATTCCGGTACACTGCGCCTCATGAGGCGCGATCCCGTCGAACTGGAGATCTTCAAGAACCTTTATCACTCGATTGCCGAGGAGATGGGCGCAGCGCTGCGCCGTACGGCGTTTTCCCCTAACATCAAGGAGCGGCGTGACTATTCCTGCGCCGTGTTCGACGGCGGGGGCGAAGTGATCGCCATGGGCGACCACATGCCCGTGCACCTCGGTTCGATGCCGATGTCGGTGGGGGCTGCGATTGGGGCGTGCGAGATGGCGCCGGGAGATGTGGTCATGCTCAATGATCCCTTTCGTGGCGGAACCCACTTGCCGGATATCACGTTGGTAGCCCCTGTCTACGCGAAGCCCCGCCGTCGTGCGAGACCTGCTTCACCTGATTTCTATGTTGCATCGCGGGCCCATCATGCGGACGTGGGCGGAGCGTATGCGGGATCGATGGGCCTGTGCCGGGAGATTTATCAGGAGGGATTCCGTATCCCTCCGGTGATGATCATGCGTGCAGGCGTGATGGAGCGCGATGTGCTGGCTCTGCTACTGAACAATGTGCGCACACCCGAGGAGCGCGAGGGTGATCTGGGCGCGCAGATCGCGGCTTGCCATACCGGGGCTGAGCGCTTGCGAGAGATTTGCTCACGCTACGGAATCGACCACGCCCAACGTGCAGCGGAGGAACTGCTCCGGTATTCGGAAGAACTGATGCGCACGTTTTTGTTGCAAGTTCCCCCAGGTACCTATCGCGCGGAGGATTTTCTGGATAACGACGGCATCAGCGACACGCCGATAAAGATCGCTGTGACGGTGAGCATGACGGGCCAGGTCTCTGGCCCGCTGGCGACCGTAGATTTCACAGGCAGCGATCCCCAAGTTGAAGGAAGCGTAAACGCGGTCGAGGCGATCACCTATTCCGCCTGCTTCTACGTTTTCCGTTGCCTGCTGGAAGATGACGTCCCGGCAACGGCAGGACTGATGCGACCTATCCGGGTGATTGCTCCGGAAGGCTCGGTTGTTAATGCGCGGCCCCCGGCGGCGGTCGCCGGAGGAAATGTCGAAACCTCGCAGCGCATCGTAGACGTCCTGCTGCGCGCGCTCGCACAGGCCATTCCAGACCGCATTCCCGCGGCAGCTTCGGGAACCATGAACAATCTCACCATCGGCGGAATCGATCCCCGTACCGGCCAGCCATTTGCTTATTATGAAACGATCGCGGGTGGTATGGGCGCTCGTCCGGGCAAGTCCGGCGTCTCCGGCGAGCATACGCACATGACGAATTCGCTGAACACTCCAGCAGAGGCGCTGGAGTATTCCTACCCTTTGCGGGTTCGCCGCTACTCACTTCGGTCCGGCAGCGGCGGAGCCGGAACGCATCGCGGCGGCGACGGAATTATTCGTGAGATTGAAGTGCTCACTGACTCCGAGGTTACGCTTCTTGCCGACCGGCGGACTCGCGGGCCGTGGGGACTTGCTGGTGGTCATGCAGGCGCGCCTGGAAAGGCTAGCGTGATCCGTAGTGGCGGATCGGTTGAAGAGATGCCAGGGAAGTTCAGCACACGGCTTCGAAAAGGCGAGCGCATCCGGATCGAGTCGCCGGGTGGTGGCGGCTGGGGACGTTCAACTCAATCCGGAGATTAAGGAGCGGTACATGCACATCATCAAATCGGTTGGAGTGCTGTCGGTTGCCAAGATTCTGGGACTGATCTATGGGTGCATGGGCTTGATCGTCGCGCCATTTTTCCTGCTGATGGGGCTGATGGGGTCTGCTCTCGGCCAGCAGCAGAACAGTCCATTCGCCGGAGCCTTTGGGGTCGGCTTTGGCATTGGCCTTGCCGTCCTCGCGCCGGTGCTCTACGGGGCCATGGGATTCGTCATGGGCGCGATTGGCGCGCTGCTCTACAACCTATTTGCCAAATGGGTCGGAGGGTTCGAACTGGAGATGGAGGTGCGTCCGCAGACTCTGACCGCACCATACCCGATCATCCCGCCGGCAAGTCCGGCGTCCAATTCGCGATAGGACAGAACTTATGACTGATCTCGCAGCTCACTATATCGAAGAAGCGCGCCGCCAGATGCGTGGACACAAGCGCCTGGCCGAGGGTGCGATGGCGCAACTCAAAGACGAAGAACTGTTTGTCACGCTCGACCCGGAATCGAATTCCGTCGCCGTCCTGGTGAAGCACATGGCCGGCAACATGCGCTCCCGCTTTACCGATTTCCTCAGTACTGACGGTGAGAAACCCGACCGTTACCGCGATCAGGAATTCGAACTCAATCCAGCGACCACGCGCGCAGACCTTATGAAGTCGTGGGAAGACGGTTGGGCGCGGGTGTTTGCGGCAATCGACTCGCTAAAGCCAGAAGACGTCGTGCGCACGGTGACGATTCGCGGAGAGCCCCACACCGTGCTACAGGCAGTGAACCGCCAGATCGCACACTACGCGCAGCACACCGGGCAGATTATTTTCCTGGCCAAGCATCTGCGCTCGAGCGAATGGAAGACGTTGAGCATTCCCCGAGGGAAGTCGGAAAACTACAAAACTGCTGCGCCGAAATCAAACCAAGGATTGCCGCCGGAACGTTGACGCTGCGGCGAAAGCACATCAGCATTCCCGCGGTGCTAAAATCATACGTTTTGTGTCCCAGTCTGAATTCATAAGGTAGCCGTCATGCCATCCACGATGCTGGCCGTGGTCAAGCCGGGGGCCGCGCCTGGCGCGGAAATTCGCGAGGTAAATATTCCGGTCTTTGGACGGAACGATGTGCTCGTCAAGGTTACGATGGCCTCCATCTGCGGCACCGACCTCCATATTTATAACTGGGATCATTGGGCGCAGAACCGCATTCATCCTCCTCTGATTCCCGGGCACGAGTTCTGCGGCGAGGTAGCCGCTTTCGGCGAGGAAGTGACCAGCGTAAAAGAAGGCGATTTCGTTTCCGCTGAGATGCACGTGGCGTGCGGCAAGTGCCTGCAATGCCGCACGGGTGAAGCTCACATCTGCCAGAGCGTGAAGATCATCGGCGTCGACGCCAACGGAGCCTTCGCCGAGTATGTGGTGATTCCGGAATCGAATATCTGGAAGCTTGATCCCGCCATTCCGCCGGAGTACGCCTCGATTCTTGATCCGCTGGGCAATGCCGTACACACCGTGCTGGCCGGTGAGATTGCCGCGAAAACCGTAGCCATCACGGGCTGCGGGCCGATCGGACTTTTTGCCATCGCCGTGGCCCGGGCGGTGGGGGCCGCCAGCGTGTTCGCCATCGAGGTGAACGAGCATCGCCGCAAGATCGCGCGCGAGATGAAGGCCGACTACGTGCTCGATCCTTCGAAAGAAAATGTGAAAGCAACTGTGATGGAGAAGACCGGCGGTCTCGGCGTGGACGTCGTGCTGGAGATGGCTGGGCATCCCGATTCGATTCGCACGGCGTTCGATATCGTGCGACGCGGCGGAAGAATTTCACTCCTCGGCTTGACCTCAAAACCCATTTCGCTAAACTTTTCTGAAGACATTATTTTCAAGGGCATCACAGTGCAAGGCATCAACGGACGCCGCATGTACCAGACCTGGTACCAGATGACGGCGCTGCTCAAAGCCGGCAAACTCGACCTGCATCCCGTGATTACCGACCGCATCCCGATGAAAGATTTTTCCAAAGCGATGGAACGGTTGAAGACCGGCGAGGCCAGCAAAATCCTGGTTTATCCGAACGGAGTGCGCTGAGCTTGGGTGGCGCTGCCCTCTTGCCCGTGGCTTTTCCCGCGAAACTTGAGGGCGGGAAAAGCAAGAATTACGACGGAGATAATCGATGAGCCTTGATGGATTCGGACGCTGTGCCGGCATGGGGGACGGCAAGGCGAGACCGCAACCGTTCCTCGGCCGGCCCATTTTCGTCGAATCCGGCGAACCCACGCTGACGGGCGATCCCTCCGAAGAGGAGGGGGAGGCTCATAACCAGTGGCCAGGTGAGTCATGCGAGCACGAGGGATATCTCCGCTCACTGTTCCTCGGCAACATCACGGAAGTCGATACCGTACTCCATTCCAGCGACCTTCTGGAAGATTACGAAAAAGAGTTCTTCAACAATATGAAGCTTCTGTGCGAGGCCAGCGTCGCAACTGGAAACCCGGTCATGCTCTAAGCATTCGGACCTGCCGGTCTGGCATCCCAGTTTCATAGGCGCAGAAGATCGAGGAAAATCATGACCAGTCGCAGCAATCCGCTCTCCTATCTAACCGATCAACTCAATGAACTCAAAGCCAAGGGAACACACTTCCAGCTGCGCGTGCTGGAGGACGAGCAGGCAGCGGTCTGCACCTTTGATGGCAAGAAGGTGATCAACCTGGCGTCGAACAATTATCTGGGACTGACCACGCATCCCAAACTGCGCCAGGCGGCGCTCGAGGCCACGCGCCGATACGGCGTGGGATCGGGGGCGGTGAGGACCATTGCAGGGACGATGAAAATCCACATGGAATTGGAAGAAAAGATCGCGCGCTTCAAGAACGTAGAGGCATGCGTCGTCTTCCAGTCAGGCTTTGCGGCGAATGCGGGTACGGTGTCGGCAGTGCTGGGTAAGGACGATTTCATCGTCTCCGATGCGCTCAATCATGCATCGATCATCGATGGCGCGCGCTTGTCGAAGGCGAAGATTCTCGTTTTCCGCCACAAAGACGTGGCTCACGCCGAAGAGCAACTCGCCAGCG
>DATHOK010000211.1:0-10152 GCA_035484995.1 Verrucomicrobiia bacterium
GAGGGGTCGTATCACGGGCGGACGTTTGGGGCGCTGTCGCTGACCGGGCAGGAGAAGCATCGCAAGGGATTTGAACCGATGCTGGAAGATGTGACGTTTGTTGCGCAGAACGATGTTGAGGGATTGCGGGCGGCGGTGAACGACAATACTTGCGCGATTGTGCTGGAGCCGATTTTTGGCGAGGGCGGAATTTACGAATGCTCGGTGGAGTTTCTGCAAGCTTGCCGGGCTGCGGCCGACCGGCACCGGGCGGCTTTGATCTTTGATGAGATCCAGTGCGGGCTGGGGCGAACCGGGACTATGTTTGCGTTTCAGAGTTTTGGAGTGACTCCGGATATTGTGGCGATCGCCAAGCCGATTGCGGCGGGGCTCCCTTTGGGAGCGTTTATCGCCAGGGAAGAATTTGCTAACGCGATTTCACCGGGGCAGCATGGGACTACTTTTGGGGGTGGTCCTCTGGCTTGCCGGGTTGCTTTGGAGTTTCTGGCTATCGTGGAGGAAGAGAAGCTGCTGGATAACGTGAATAAGGTTGGGGCTTATCTGCAGCAGGAGTTGAGAGAGATTGCTGAAAAAAGTCCGGCGGCTAAAGAAGTTCGCGGGCGAGGGTTTATTCAGGGGATCAATCTGGAGATTCCGGCGCGGCCGATTGTGGATGCGGCTTTGGCCGAAGGCGTGCTTTTTAATTCTACGCAGGATACTGTGGTGAGATTTTTGCCTCCGTTTTTGCTGGAGGAGAAGCATGTGGATAAGGGGATTCGGGTGCTGAAGAAGCTGCTGCGGAAGAGGCGGAAGGTGGCGGCCTAAATGGCAGTCAGGAAGGCGCGGGTAGAAACGCCCTGCGAGGCTTGAGGTGGAGCAGGTGGGTATGGGGTCCTTCGACTTCGCCGGTGGATCGCTTTCGCGATCCACCTGCTTCGCTCAGGATGACAAACAAAAACGGGGAGCCGAAGCTCCCCTAGTGAAGTGAACAGAGGCGATGTTCATTTAAATAGAGTCTGGTGGCGCGGGAAAAGTTGTCCAGCTTCGAGAAGATTCGGTTTGAGAAGATTCGGAGTGAGAAGATTTGGCTGTGATGGCGGCAGGCCGGGATGTTTCTGCTCAGCTCGAACCTGGCGCTCCGGCGCTGGGCGCCGGAGTGGAAGAGTGCTGGATGGATTTCGATGGGGCGCGCATGCGTTACCTGCGCACGGGGTCCGGGCCTCCGTTGATTCTGTTGCATGGGTTGCTGGGGTATTCGTTTTCCTGGCGATTTACGATGCCGGCTCTGGCACCTTATGCGGCGGTGTATGCACCGGACATGATGGGTGCGGGGTTCTCGGACCGGCCGGTTGGGCTTGACCACTCCATGCGGGGGACGGCGCAGCGGGTTCTGCGATTCGTCGAGCGGCTGGGAATTTCTTCATTTGATTTGCTGGGGACTTCCCATGGCGGCGCGGTCGCGATGATGGCGGCCGGGGAATGTCTGAGCCGGAATATTGGTTTGCACATCCGGCGGCTGGTGCTGGTGGCGCCGGTGAATCCTTATTCGGCGCATGGGCGGCGGCTGGCGCCGTTTGTCGGCAGCAGATTTGGGACGGCGCTGTTCCGGCTGACGAGCGGGCACATGCGTTTTTCTTATCCCTATTGGCACGCTCGCATGTATGGCGACCGTCGGCGCATTCCTCCGGGAACTCTCGAGGGGTATATGGCGCCGCTGGATAAGCCGGGATTGTTCGAGCACGCGCTGAGCATCGTGCGCACGTGGACGGAAGACCTGCGCGAACTCGAGGCCACTCTGCCGAAGCTGGCCAGTGTTCCTACGCTTCTCATGTGGGGCGGCAAGGATTCCGCGGTGTATGCTTCGTCGGCTGAGCCGCTCGGGAAATGCTTTTCGAATTCCAGGTCGATCGTTTTTCCAGGCATTGGACATTTGCCATACGAGGAATGTGCGGAAGAGTTCAACCGGGCGTTGATTGAATTCCTGACGAATGAGACGGTTCCCGCGTGAGCGATAGGGAAGCGAGCCAAACGCGCGATTATGGTGTCGCAAAGAGCGCGACACATCGCGCGGCTCGCTCAGGTTCTTCGTTCGCGCTAAAGACGCGCTCGCTCAGGATGACAAATCTCAAATGATGAGCCACCACATCTTCGAGCTGCTGCGGGGCGCGGTGGTGCACTATGGATACTGGGGAGTGGCGGCGCTGCTGTTGCTTGAAGGCGCGGGCTTGCCCTTGCCGGGTGAGACCATCTTGCTGCTGGCCAGCTTCCTGGCTTATACCCAGCATGAGTTGCGGCTTCCCTGGGTCATTGCGGTGGGGATCGTGGCCACGACTGCGGGCGGGGAACTCGGCTTTGCGCTGGGGAGACACGGCGGACGTCCGCTGATCGAACGCTACCGGCATGTCTTCTCCATTCGCTCGGAGACGATGGAACGGGGAGACCGGCTTTTTGAAAGATATGGGGCGGCCACGGTTTTCCTGGCGCGATTTCTCTTCGGGATGCGCGTGCTGGCGGCGTTGCTGGCGGGAGCGCTCCACATGCCGTGGCGGAAGTTTTTCCTCTTTAACTTTCTTGGAGCCGCGGTTTGGGTGACCGCGATTTGTGGGACGGGATATCTGTTTGGCGGGCATTGGGGGCGTTTGGCGCATGATCTCAAGCGTTTCGATCTGGCAGTTGCGGTGGTGATTGTGCTGGGGGGGGTGTGGCTATGGTGGAGAAGCCGGAAGGAAAGGAATGGCACGTAGCGAGATTTGCCTTGGACGGTCCTGCAACTGGGCCGGGCGGCTCGAAGAGAGAAAAGCAGTCAGGCTGGAAGCGTACCTCAGGCGCTGAAGCGCGCAAGCATTCAATGACCTTACGGCACCCTTCGGCGCTTCGCTTGCTCAGGGCAGGCTAAGAACTGAAATCGTGCCCTTCCCGAAACTCGTGCGAGCCAGACTTTTCGGTACCGCTGAGGCGAGCACCTTAAGAGTCAACTCGTCCACAGGGGAATTTTGCCGGGGCGCGACTATACTGTGCGGGTGTCGCGGGAATCCTCGTGCGAAGGGGGCCGTGGCCATTGATCTTACCGGCGGCGTCCGCGCCGGAATTCGGACGAGGAGGAACGCATGAAGAATATCGGGTTCTTGACTCTGTTGATCACAGCAACGCTACTATTAGCTCTGGCTTTGCCGGTGGGTGCGGCTGGTCCAAAGGCAGCAGCGGCGCCAGTTCCGGCAGCAGTTGCGGCAGCGGCAGCAGCGCCGGCACCGGCTGCGTCACCCGCACCTCATCCGGAAATCGCGGCGGCGCTCGAAGCGATGCATAACGCCCACCACCATCTGGAAGATGCGGCTCACGATTTCCACGGCCATCGCGTGGATGCGCTCAAGCATCTGGATGCGGCGATCCACGAAGCTGAGATTTGCATGCAGGAACCGTAAAAGCATAATCCGGGGAAGCTAAAGGCAGCGTCGAAGAGACGCTGCCTTTTTTATTGCTGCCGCCGGTCTGGTCACCCCCCGACTACTTGCCGATGGTGTAGCCGATGGACGCTCCCACGCGAAAGACGTTGCTGGAGTTGAACCCCTGATTATTCTGAACGTGGTAGTAATGAGCCTCGGGACGCACAAAGACGTGGGGCAAGTGGTGCCAGACGTAGTAACGGAAGCCGGCGCCGAAGTCTTCCATGAAATGATTGCTGCTGGTGTAGTTGACGCATCCCGGGCTGGCACAGGGCTCGGCGATATAGAACCGGTTGCTGGCGACGCCGATGCCGGCCATGATGTCAAGGCCCATTTTCTTGTTGATCCTCGGCTGGAAGAGCACGTTCGCATCGGTGAAGAAAGGGCGGTAATTTTCGTAACCGTAGTAGTCCCCCTTCTTGTACCTCCAGGAGGTTTCAACGTTAAGGCCGAGACGATGGGGGAAAGAAACGACGTCACCAGCGAGGCTGAGGTAGAGTCCTCCCGTTTCTGTCAGAGGCTGGAAAGTGACCAGGTCGCTGGGGGACGAGAGTGAATAAAGTTCGCTGCCGCCGACCAAAATGTCCCCTTGCTGGGCGCAAGCGAGGTTGGCAAACAGAAAAAGCGTACACGTGGATGCAAGCAGCGCGAATTTTCTCAATACAAATCCCTCGTCAGTTGGTTTGGACTTCTGGAGTTCACCCAGCAGACTGGTGGAACCCGGCGAAGCAGCCGCAGATGGCTACTCCAGCAAGAGAACTGGGGACAGCCGGAATCGGCCGTCCCAGTATTCTGCTGCCCCAGATTCTGCTGCCCCAGCATACCAAAACGAGCGAGCATCCGTGGCGCGAAGGCTTAATCGTTACCGATGGTGTATCCGATTGAGCCGCCGACACGGAATACGTTATTGGAGTTGAACTCGACGTTATTCTGGATGTGGTAGTAGTGAATTTCTGGGCGGACAAAGACGTGGTGCCAAACGTAGTAACGGATGCCGCCTCCGAGGTCTTCCATGAAGTGATCACTGCTGCTGTAGTTTATGCACCCGCTGAAGTAACTGCAGGAGGTCACTTCCGGGACGTAGAAGCGCGTGCTGGCAACGCCGATGCCACCGAAGAGATCGGCGCCGATTTTCTTGGTGATTTTCGGCTGGAAGACCCCGTTGAAGTCGGTCAGGATAGGACGATAGGTCGTGTCCTCGAAATCCGGATAGTTGCCCTGACTAGCCCTCCAGGCGGTTTCGACGCCGAAGCCGATGCGGTGTTTGAAGGTGACGACGTCGCCGGAAATGTTGATGTAGGCGCCGCCCTTTTCCGCCGGCTGCTGGAAGTTCCCCACGCCGGTTGCTGGGGAGGACGATAGAAGGGTGCCGCCGCCGATCATGATGTCCCCTTGTTGAGCGGAGGCCATCTGGGCGAGGGCCAAGAAGGCGAGAACTGGTACCAGGATCGCTAACTTTCTCAAGAGAAACCTCCTAAATCAGTTCGTTGTAAGCCTTAAGATGCGTCCGTGAAATCGTTAGGATGCAGCAAATTCTGTAACGCTACATGATAATTTCAGCCGGGCTTAGATTCAACTGGAGCCCGGTGTTTGTAAAGATACCTCAAAGGTACCCTGATTCCAGGGTTTGCCCTTGTAAATGCTTGCAAACCCGGGGGCGCGAAATAAGTTGCGCCGGAGATATCGAGCCGGCGAGACGCCGGTGCTACGCGGCTATTTGGACTTTCCTCCGCCACCGCCGGGGGCACGGATGTGGTCGAAGGCGATGGGGCCGCCACCGAAGAAGATAAGGCCGAAGGCCAGGGCGGCGAGTGCAAGGGGAAACTCGTACCCGTCGTTGCCCAAGAGCCCGTTGTGGAAGTTGACTTTGGCGATGGCTACGGAGAGATCGATGCAAAGGGCGAAAGCGGCTACCCGGGTGAACAGGCCCGCCAGAACCATGAGTCCGCCGACGAGCTCGATGAAGGCCGAGAGATAGGCCGACCAGCGCGGAAGTCCGAGGCTTGCGACCAGGTCAGCGTGGTGGTGAAGTCCGCCGAAAACCTTGTGGTAACCGTGGACGAACATAACCGCGCCCAAGGCGATGCGCATCACCAGAAGCGCAAGGGGTTGCAGGCGATCGAGGTAGCGCACGTGGTTCCTCCGGCAGAAAGAAAGTAGATTACAGCAGCTGTTCAAAGGAAGCGAGCCAAACGCGCGATTATTGTGTCACAAAGAACTCTTCGGCTTCGCTCAGGGCAGGCTGCGACACATCGCGCGGCTTGCCGGGTGCTTCGCTACGCAAAGACGCTTGCTCAGGATGACAAGCAAAACAGGCGAAGGAAGCGGCAGCGAGGTAACGGCGCAGTTTGGCTCGGGGGCGGCAGCGTGCAGAGGGAGATCCCTCGCCCGGCTGAAGTGCGCCGGGACTTCGGGATGACGCCCGTCAAGAGGGGCACGCGTTCAGACTGGAGCCACTACCTTCTACCTGCTCGAAACGGAAATGATTGCGCAAGCGACCGACTTCTGGTAACGTTTTTTCGCTCCAAGATACGGTCTGCTCATGGCGTCTTGTCTGCAACCGATGCGCGCATCGAGCAGGCCTCCCCTCCGTTCTTGGAAACTGATTTAACCGCGTGCGTAAAACCGGCGAATGTTGTTCTTGATGCACAAAGCTGCGCGAGTGCGCAACTTCGGATGAGCGGCAGTGTTCTGGGGGAAATGCAGGGTCGCTAAAAAGTTCTGGTGGTCAGGAGGCGGTAATGAATCGCATTTTGAAGGGTGAAAATATTATGCAGAAGTGGGTAGTGCTTGTGCTCGTGGTGGTGGTTCCGGCTTTTGCCTGGGGCCAGAAGAAGACAAGCGCGCCTGCTTCTCATGCGGCGCCAGCGCAACATGCAAGCGCGCCCTCTCACGCGGCAGCGCCTTCGCATGGGGCGACACAGTCGCACGGTACAACGGCCAGCCACGGGGCGACAGCCGGACACACAGCAACGAATACCCGACCCACAACCAGCCACACGACTGCGGCCAGCCACGGGGCAACGGCCGGGCATACGGCGACGACCAGCCGCGGGACAACGGCGCCGAATCGGGGAAACACGACGGCGAGCCATGGAAACGCGGCACCAAGTCGCGGGACTACGGCGGCCGGTCACGGGAATACGCCGGCGGGTCGGGGGAACACGACGGCGGGTCGCGGGAACGCCGCCGCCGGCAATCGCGGGGGCAGCGCTCACCAGCCGGCAGGCACGCGGAGCGTCAGTCTGAAGGGTGGAGGGCACGCCAGCGTTCGGGCGAATGGATCGATCCGTTCCGTGGACCGCAACGGCATGCATATCGAGCATGGGGTCCGCGGCGGGCGTACGGTCGTAAGTGAACGAAACGGAGCGCGCATTGTAACCAGAGGGCATGGCGGTTATGTGCAGCGCGCCTACGTGACGCGCGGCGGGCACGCCTATTATTCGCGAACCTTCTATGACCACGGCGTCTATCGGGTGGGGCTCTACCGCGGCTACGGCTGGGGCGGACATACCTATTACGGCTACTACCCGGGCGTCTGGTACCATCCGGGATTTTATGGATGGGGCTGGCATCCGTGGGGAGCGCCGGTTTACTGGGGCATCGGAGCCTGGGGTTGGGGCGGAGCGCCATGGTGGGGATTTTATGGCGGGTGGTGGAATCCTTATCCGGTTTATGCTGCTCCTTACTACTGGCTGACGGACTATCTGATCGCCCAGCAGTTGCAGGCAGCGTATGCGGCCCGGGCTGAAGCCAACGCGGACGCAGTGGCTGCAGATGCGGCGGCGAGTGGCGGCGACGGAGGCGGAGCAGATGCCGCTCCTGCTCCGGCAGCAGCTGCGGGTCCGGTGGCATTGACTCCTGAAGTAAAGGAGGCGATTGCCCAGGAAGTGAAGGCGCAGTTGGCGGCGCAGCAGGCCCAGGCGGCGCAGCAAGGTGGAGGCGGGCAAACCGCGTCGGCAGCGGCACCAGCGCCTACTACCAGCGACAACACGCCACCTCCGGCGCTCGATCCTTCGCAGCGCACGTTCGTGGTGGCCTCCGATGTGACGGTGGTGGCCAACGGTCAGGAATGTGCCTTGTCGTCGGGTGACGTGATTACGCGACTGACGGACACTCCGGATGCGGACCAAAACGTAAATGCCAGCGTCTCGGCGACCAAGAAAGGTGACTGCGCGTCGGGAGCAACCGTTGCCGTGAAGGTGGATGACCTGCAAGAAATGTACAACCACTTCCAGGAGAATATCACCAACGGCATGGGAGAGATGGCGAAGAAGCAAGGGACGGGTGGTATGCCGGCGGCGCCGGATACCGGCACCCAGGCCGGAGCCGTGCAGCCTCCGCCACCGGATACCAGCGTGGCGAAGACCCTGCAAGACCAGCAGGCAGCGGCTGATCAGACCGAGCAGGATGTCAAGCAGGAAGCTGCCTCTGGAGGCGGTGGGCAGTAAAACAGTCTGCAAGCGGAGGGCAGTGCAACGGTCGATCGCTGTTGAGCGCTGTTTGACCGTTGCTCACTTGATCGCTGACCGAGCGATTGCTAATTAAATCAATCAGGGGGCGTCGGGTGACGACGCTCCCTTCTCCAATGGGAATGGCAATTTTCTCTCGGCGCCGCAACGGTGCGGCTGTTATCGAATTTTTGTCGAGACCTGAACGGAGGATTTTACGATGTTGAGGAAATTCCGCAACCTGATTCCGGGCATTGTTCTCCTGGCTTCCACGGTCTTCGCTGCGATGATCTTCGTTGGGACAATCTTTCCGCCGACGCTGGCTAATGCCCAGGCAGTTTCTTTGCAGGAGCAACTCGCTGCACAGTACAAGCTGGTGAAGATGGGATCGGACACGAGCGGATATTCCGTGGTCGAAGAGGGCACGCTGTTGGCGATTCAGAAGGGCGGCTTGCTGGGCGTGCCTTATTCGGATACGAGCGTGCAGAACAATAAGTATGAGGGCGGAGTGGTGAAGGCTCCGAATGCGATCCTTTCAAAGGGGATCGGGTTCGGCATGAAGAAGTTTGGGAAGGAACAGACGACCAAGTTGTTCGCCAAGGGTGACAAAGTATACGCCAACAGGATCGATGTCAGTTTGGACAAGGATCAGGTCACGATGGGAATTGTCGCCTGCGACAAATGCAACAAGACCGATCCCCCGACCTATAACAAGACGAACATTATCTTCGTGTTTCCGAAGGGATCTTTAGCGACGGCGAGCGCGGGGCAGGTTGAGGATACGATCGGGACACTGCTCTCGATCAGCACTGACGATGCGAAGCAGGGCGATGATAATGGGCAGCAGCAGGGTGGAGATCAGCAGCAAGGCGGGGATCAGGGTGGGCAGCAGGCGGGGCAGCAGCAAGGAGGTCAACAGCAGCCTGCCGCGCAAGAGCAACCGCCAGCCGAACCGGCGAGCATCGATAAGGGTATGACGACTGACCAGGTGCAAGCAGCGATGGGCAAGCCGGACAAGATCGTGAACCTGGGAACGAAGACGATCTACTACTACAAAGACATGAAAGTGATATTCCTGAGCGGCAAGGTTTCTGACGTGCAGTGAGGTTGCGGTCGATCTGCGCCGCGTTCCCGCGTCCTGCTGTTAAATAACGTTTTGTTCGCCCGATCGGCGCGGCTGTGAGCTTTCCAAGATCAACGAGTAACGCGGCAGCTGTTCGTCCCGCCTAGAACTTAAAGCCTGCCGGCGCAGCAACTTGAGCTAGCGACATAGTACTTCCGTACCGTCTCTAGTACTTCAGTTACCAGCTCCAGAGTGACCGGATATGCCCCTTCCCAAAACTACCTCTAATTGGGTGCATAACTGCATCAACCACAATATATAGATATCCCCCAAAATCAGCCTTGAGGCGAATTCCAGAAAATGGGCATAAAACCCCATAAAACAGGGAGATTCGCTCTGAGGCGGGGCTTTTCAGGGCTGATATATGCTCTGGACACCGAGAGCCCCCGGACAGGCATTGGAGGGCAGGAGTTTCAAGGTAAGCCCCGTGGGCCGGAGACACCGGAGCGGGACGGTTCTGGTGGAGAGGGCAAAGGAACTGGGGCAAGGAAACATGGCCGACTCGCGAGAAGTGATGAACATACGCCAGGCGTCACAGTACCTGGGGGTGAGTCCGGACACGCTTTACAAGTACGTAGGGGAACAGAAGATTCCTGCTTTCAAGCTGGGCAACCGCTGGCGATTTAAAAAGTCGAAGCTGGACCAGTGGATGGAAGAGAAGTCGAGCCAGATGGAATCGGGAACGAAGCATAAGGCGAAGGCGGCAACGAAGGCTGCCGGACAGAGTTAAACAAAATCGGCACGGGCGAAGGCGCCCGCGCCACACGAGCAAAGGCGGGCACACATGTTTGGAATGGGATCGAAGACGATTGTAGGTCTGGACGTGGGCTCTTCCAGCATCAAGGCGGTGGAGTTGAAGAAAAAGGGTGGACAGATCGAAGTGTCGCACCTGGGGCTGGAACCGCTGTCCTCTGACATTGTGGTCGATTCGATGATCGTGGACTCGGGAACGGTATCGAGCGCGATTTCGAAACTGTTTGCCGACTGCCTGATCAAAACCAAAGCCGTGGCCACTGCGGTAAGCGGCCACTCGGTGATCGTCAAAAAGATCTCGCTACCCTCGATGAGCGACCAGGAACTGGCCGAGACGATCGAGAAGGAAGCGGCGCAGCACATTCCCTTCGACCTGGCGGATGTGAGCCTGGACTACCAGATT
>DATHOK010000212.1:0-9512 GCA_035484995.1 Verrucomicrobiia bacterium
GTGATTCTGTACATCATGGTTCTCAACATCGTGATTCTCGGCGTCATGGCTGTCGCCATCATGGTTCTCGCCGGCCCAGGCGCGGCGTTCGGCTAATTCGAAGGCAAGCAGAACGCGGCGGCGAATTTCGAGTGCGTCCTCGATCGTCTTCAGCCCCGGCGCGAGAGCTTCCCATTCGTCGTGGCCGAAATAGGCATGGCTGGCGCCGGCGGCGACAATGAGTGAGTCGTAGGGAATCTCCTGAACTTCATTTTGCGCGGCATTTTGCGAATCGGCTTGTACTGCAGTCTGCACCACGCGGCGGTCGAGGTCGAAGCCCGTAACCTCAGCCATCAGCACTTCGACATTCTTATGGCGGCGCAGAATGGAGCGGATGGGTGCGGCGATTTCGCCGGGCGAGAGTCCGGCCGTGGCCACCTGGTACAGCAGAGGCTGGAAGGTGTGATGATTTTTCCGGTCGATGACGGTAATGCTTACCGGCGCGCTGGCCAGCGCCTGGGCTGCGTTCAGTCCGCCGAAGCCGGCACCCACGATTACGACACGATGTAACTTCTCGTTCATTCTCTGGCTGATCTTCTCTTGCTGATCAAGCTCCTACTCTATAAGATTCAGCGCGATGGAAATCGGCTCTAGAACTTCGCCTGCGGATCTGCGTCCGGCGTTGGTGGCATGGATTGTGCCGTCGGTAGGCGACCTGATTTTCGCAGCGCTGCTGGGCTTGCTGGCGTACACCACTCTATCGGTGCGACTGCTGGGCGACGCCGGAATCGGCTGGCACATTCGCACCGGGCAAATCATTCTGGCGACGCATGCGATTCCCCGCGTCGATCCCTTTTCCGCAACGATGAGCGGGCGAGTCTGGTTTGCCTGGGAGTGGCTGTACGACGCGCTGGTGGGATGGCTTGACCGTGCAGCGGGGCTGAACGGCGTGGTGCTGTTCACGGCTCTGGTGATTGCGGCGGTGTTTGCGTGGACCTTCCGGCTGCTGCTGCGGCGCGGCACGAATATTTTGCTGGCGTTGCTTCTGGTGCTGCTGGCGGCATCGGCGGCGATGATTCACTTTCTGGCCCGGCCGCACGTGGTGAGTTGGCTATTCACGGTGGCGTGGTTCTGGATTCTAGATTCGTCGGAGACAGGCTGCGCTTCTGACTCCAAATCGTTCGCCACGTCAGAGTCCAATCGCAGGCGCGGCTGGATGCTGTGGCTGCTGCCGCCGCTGATGCTGGTGTGGGTAAATGTGCATGGCGGATTTCTGCTGGGCTTTGCGCTACTGGCGATCTACTGGTGCAGCGCGGCGTGGCAGTGGCTGAGGCCGACAGGAGACCGGTTCGACGACATCTTGCGGAAGATCCGCGCCGGGCAGCTCCTTCGAGTCCTGACTCTGACCGGCATCCTGAGCGGGTTGGCGACGTTGGTGAATCCTTACGGATTTCAGTTGCACGTTCATATCTACCGCTATCTTACGAACCGCTTTCTGATCGATCACATTAATGAGTTTCAGTCTCCAAATTTCCATTATGTGGCGCAGAAGTGCTTCGCCGGATTATTGCTGCTAACGCTGGTGGCGTTAGCGGCGAAAAAGCGCGAGGCGGGCCGGGTTCGCGTGAGCCAGGCTCTCATAATCTTGTTCGCGGTGTATTCCGGGCTGTATGCGTCGCGCAACATCCCCGTTTCATCGCTGCTGCTGATTCTGGTGATTGCGCCCTGGCTGTCGGAGGCGATGGATAGATTTTCGTTTCGGCGCATGGGAGAGCGAGGTTTCGCGTCTCCGCAATTTCTGCAACGGATGGAGGCGGTCGAGTTCAGCTTGCGCGGCCATCTTTGGCCCATCGCGATGGTTTTACTTACTTGCTGGATTGCGGCGCATGGCGGCAAGCTGGGCGCAAAGCCGTTGATGGACGCCCACTTTGACGCCACGCGATTCCCCGCAGCTGCGGTTGATTACTTGGCGAAAGAAGACGTGCAGGGGCCGCTGGTGAGTCCCGACGATTGGGGCGGATATTTAATTTACCGGCTTTATCCGCGAGTACGCATGGTGATCGATGACCGTCACGACTTCTACGGGGAGCAATTCTTAAAGTCTTACTTGAAGATGGTGAATGCGGAACCGGGCTGGCAGGACTTTCTTCAGCAGTCCCGAGCTCACTGCGTGGTTGTGCCCAAGGACTCTGCTCTGGCGAACCTTCTCGAAGAAACCGCCGGCTGGAAGGCGATCTACAGCGATGAAGTCGCGACCGTCTTCGTCCGCTCCGCGCGTGGAACTGATTAACTTCTCGAATGCCTCTGAGATGGCGGCACCTCATCGATGCCTTAGCGCCCTCACGCCTGATAAACTTTCAACGTGTCCCGCCTCACTCACCTGGAATGCACGCGTTGCCACGAGCAGTATCCCGCCGACCGTCCGCAAACGGTTTGCCCAAAAGATGGCGGCATTTTGTATGCGCGCTACGATCTGGCGAGTATCAGGAAAAGTTTCTCGCCGTCCTCGCTGCTGCCGATGGCGCCCACCATGTGGCGTTACGACGCCGTCCTGCCTGAAGCTGCGCCGGTCTCGCTCGGAGAGGGTTTTACTCCCATGCTGCGCAGCCGCGAATATCCCGGCGTCTTTATTAAGGACGAAGGCCTGAATCCCACCGGCTCTTTTAAAGCTCGCGGACTTTCCGCCGCAGTCACCATGGCCCGCCATTTCGGCTTGAAGAAGCTCGCTATCCCCTCTGCCGGAAACGCTGCCAGCGCCCTAGCCGCCTACGCCGCTGCGGCCTCCCTCGAAGCTCACATCTTCATGCCCAAAGATGTTCCCATCGCGAACCGCGTCGAGTGCGATTACTACGGCGCGAAAGTCACGCTGGTCGACGGCCTTATCTCTGACTGCGCCCGCAAAGTCGCCGAGTTGAGAGAAACCGAGTTTTGGAAAAAAGAAGGATGGTTTGACGTTTCCACCACCAAAGAGCCTTACCGGGTCGAAGGCAAGAAGACCATGGGATACGAAGTTGCCGAACAGCTTGGATGGCAGCTTCCGGATGGAATCATCTATCCCACGGGCGGGGGAGTTGGACTGCTGGGCATGTGGAAGGCTTTCGATGAGTTGGAAGAGCTGGGCTTTATTGGTCCTGAGCGTCCGAATATGATCAGCGTGCAATCTGCTGGATGCGCTCCCATTGTTAAAGCATGGGATGAAGGTCGAACGGAAGCGGAAATGTGGCCGAACGCCGCGACGGTGGCTGCCGGCCTGCGTGTGCCAAAGCCCTACGGCGACTACCTGATTCTCGACATTCTGAAAAAAAGTGGAGGCCTCGCCCTCACCGCCACCGACGCCGAAATTCTCGAGGCCACGCGCCACTGGGCGAAGGTGGAAGGCGTTTTTGCCGCGCCGGAAGGTGCAGCATCTCTGGTCGCCTACCAGAAATTGCTAGCTAGCGGATTCTTCGGTGCCGACGATACCGTAGTGCTCTTCAACACTGGCTCCGGCTTGAAGTATCTAGATGTGCTCGACACCAAAAAAGAAGACGCCAAAGACGCTCAAGCTGCACCGCCGGCGGCCCGCGCTATTGCGGGAATCATCGGACCGTACTAATCGTCATTAATTGTCCGCCTGTACTAATCACCCGGCCGTGCCTCGGGATCGGTGAGACTATCGTAAATGCGTCGTATCTCGGCATAACGGTGGTTAAGCTCGGCATCTCGCTTCTTGATATTTCCTTCGTTTCCGCGTACAACCCAGCTAAAGATTAAAGATTAAAGATTTAAAGATCAAAGATGAGACGCGTACTGTTGTGCATCGGTTTCGTGTTGGCACTTGCGGCATCGCTGATCGCCGACTCCAACCTGCGCATCACCGACGTCGGCTTGCACGGCTACTCGGGTGCTACCTCTTCCGTCCGCCTGATCGTGCGCAATCCTTCCCCAGAAGCGCAGACGATGCATCTGCAAATCGCGGCCACGGACCACAATAACTTCATCACAAACACCGTTACAGCAGACATCAGCCTGAACGGCGGGGAGCAGCGCGAACTAGAGCTGCCGGTCCTGATGCCGGGCGGGAACGGCGTCATCACGGCTGACGCGGCGGCCGCAGGTGTTGTTTTCGGCCACGACAAGCAGGAAGCTCCTTTGCGCCAGGCCAATTTGATCGTGCTGATGTGCGCCAGCGACAGCACCTGCAAAACCGCACAGTCGCAGATACAGTTCAGCGGTACGATTGAGGAACGAGCCGACAAGAACCGCCAGGCTAAGTTCGAAATAGTGAACGACCCGCGTGACCATTGGTGGGCCTATTCGGCGTGCCGGGCCATTGTGCTGGCAAGGCCGACCGCAGAGTTTACCCAGGCACAGCGAGATGCTCTCGAAGGATTTCTACGCAGTGGCGGACGCCTGGTTCTGCTCGAAGACGAGATCGCCGATCCGGGATTTCTTTCCGCCTATCGCCAGGGACCAGCATCCTCCAAGGGCGAACGGGTGGGTAAGGGCACGCTCATTCGCGTTTCCGGGCTCAGCGCGAACGAACTGGGCAACGCTTTCGTCGGCCAGAACCTTCGGGGTGTTCTCGAGCCAACCTACGCGCCGAACTTGAACTCGACGGACTGGCTGAGCCGCCGGTTCGCCACCGCTTTTGATTTTCCGCGGCTGCGCTGGCTGCTGATATGGCTGGCGGTTTACGTAGTCATGATCGGCGTTTTGAACTTTGCCGTTCTGCGGCGCTTGCGTCGTCTGGACCTCGGCTGGATCAGCATGTGCGGGCTGGCGCTTGTGTTCGCCGCAGGCTTCTATTTTTCCAGCGCCAGCCGCCGCCCGAAAAACTTTCGTTTGGACAATCTTGCGACTTATTACCTCGATTCGCGAAGTCCGCTGGCGGTGGCCGACTACAATCTGCGGGTCTCCGCTCCTGATCGGCGCGACGTCCTGGTTTCAGTTGCCGACCCCGCCGTATTCACTTCCTCCAATTTCGCGGAAAGCGAAACCAACAGCCAAATCTGGGAGGAAATGAACCGGCAGGCGATCCAGGAGCGCCGCACCTATGACATTCACCTGGGTCCGCCAAGCCGGGTCGAATTACAGATGTTGAAATGGTCGTTCCACGACCTGAACTTACAGGGTTTGCGCGAATTTTCCGGGACGCTGCACTTTGTCGCGCCGAACCGGCTGCGCAACGACACGGGTCAGCATTTTGAGGATGCCGTATATCTGGATTACCCGGCGAACGCTTTGTACGCGCTGCCAGCGCTCGGGCCCGGCGAAGAAATTCAACTGGACACCATCACACCGAAACGAATCCGCGCGGAAAATAGGAAGCAGCAACCTCTGATCCTCCCAAGCTATGAACCCACCAAACAAACATTACAGGATGCGGCGCTAGCGGGGAGCTTGCCCTTTGCCGGCTGGGGGCGCGTGTTCGCCGGACTCAGCGACGGACCCGCGATGCCGGTCGAGTTGAGCGTTTCCCATCAGCGAAGCGTCCACGCGCTCATTATTGTTGCCCTGGAGCAGCCATGATCCTAGGGTGCCTGATTTCGGAGCAGTCATGATCGATGTCGAACACCTGCGCAAGAGTTTTAACGGCACGCGCGCTCTCGACGGCTTCACTCTGCACGTGGGCGCCGGAGAACTGTTCGGATTGGTCGGGCCGAACGGCGCGGGCAAGACCACGCTGATGAAGGTGCTTTCGACGCTGCTGCCGATCGACAGCGGCACAGCTCAGATCGACGGCCTGAATGTGAACCTGCAGACACGCGAGGTGAAACGCCTCATCGGCTACCTGCCCGACCAGCCCGGCGTGTACCAGGACATGAGCGTGCGCGAATTTCTGGAGTTCTTTGCCGACGCGTTCCAGCTCAAAGGTGCGCGCAACCGGGCTGCCGTCGATCGCGCGCTCAAACGCTCCGGGCTCGCGGATCGCAGCGAGACCTCGGTGGAGCAACTCTCGTTCGGCATGAAGCAGCGCCTGGTTCTGGCAAAAACTTTGCTGCACGACCCCAAAGTGTTGTTGCTGGACGAGCCGGCTACTGGCCTCGACCCGCTGGCTCGCATCGAACTGCGCGAGCAACTCAAGCAATTGCAAGCCGAAGGCATCACGATTCTGATCTCGTCGCATATTCTTAGCGACCTCGAAGACATTTGCACCCAGATCGCCCTGATTGGGGGCGGCCGCAATGCGACCGATGCCGAGGGACACTCCGTTCTGCAATTGCGCGCGCCCGAGGATCCGTTGCGAATTTACGAGATTGAACTGATCGGCGACAGCGCTCCCGCGGTCACTGTTGTCAACTCAATAGCCGGGGTGCGTACCCTGGAATCCAGCGCAGGCCGGTTGGTAGTCCAGATCACCGGCGCAGACGAACAGGCTGCCGCGCTGCTGCGTGCGCTGGTGATGGCGGGAGCGAACATCCTTCGCTTCGATCATCGCGCACTGGGCCTCGAGGAACGATATCGGATGGTTTTCCGGGAGAAACGCCCATGAACCCAATGATCCGGAAGGAACTGCGGCAGCGCATGCGGGAACGGCGTGGTTGGCTGCTGCCCTCGCTCTACCTGATTGTTCTCGGCGCGGTTGTGACCTTCGCCTACTTCTTGACGACCAGCGAGGGCCGCGGGACCGGCATTCAGGGTTCAACCGTGGGCGTAGTTCTGTTTCTAACCCTCGCATACTCGCAGCTCGGTCTGTTGTTGCTGCTGGTGCCCATCTTCAGCGCCGGCTCCATCACCATTGAAAAAGAGCAACGAACTCTCGCCGGTTTGCTCACATCGTTGCTGACTTCCTGGCAAATCTGGTGGGGGAAGTTTGTTTCTTCGCTGCTGTTCGTCCTGCTACTGCTGGTCACGAGCCTGCCGGTGCTGAGCATGGCGTTTGCCTTTGGCGGCGTCGGCCCGTGGGAAGTTTTCAGCGCCACTCTGACAACCGTTATCATCCTGGCTTGCATGAGCGCGATCGGTCTTTATTGCTCGTCGGCGTTCCAGCGCAGCGTCCATGCCACAGCCGTGACCTACGCCACAGTCGTTGCTATCAGCGTGGTGACTGCCATCATCTTCTTTGTGCGCCTGACGATGTACGAAACCGGGCATTACGGCCAGCAAGCTGCCGTCGGGGGAGGTTGGTACCAGATCCCGCTGAACATCCGCATTCCGATGTATCTGAACCCATTCTTTTTCCTGACCGCGTCCTTCGCTCCGCCCCAGCAGTTGTACCCGGCATGGATCACCAGCGCCTGCGTGTTTATAGCAATCGGCACTCTGGCCGTCGTCCTGACTCTGCGCAACCTGCGGCGCAGAGGTGACCTGTAGAGCTGACTTGTAGACCGCCGCGCTCCAGCGAGGATCGCAGCGCGAGCGAAACCTCACTACTCAACTCTAGAGGACTTCAGATTCAACGCCTGGGTTGTGCTGGGGTCGACCTTGACGTGCTCAGCGATGTCGGCATGGTTCTCCGGAAAATCAATGTCGAAGTAAGCATCGTCCGCGCTCGGCCGGACGGCAAACAGCAGGTATTCTCCGGGGATTACGCCCGCGATTTTGTACTGACCCGCAACATCCGTGCGGGCTGTGAGCGAGTAGCGCGGAATCCGGCGAAGCTCCTTCGATTCAGGGATCAAAGCGACGACTAGCCCGCGAGCTGGCTTCTCGCCGTCCGTCACCTTGCCTTGAATCGTGCCAGTGTCGCTGGTCAGAGTGACATCGCAGTCGACAGTGGTCCCAACCGCCAACGTCAACTCACTGGACGCATAATCCCGGCCACCGCAGATCGCCTTCTTTACGTAAACAGATTCCTCTCTCTGCGCATCGGAAACAGTAAAGGTGAATTCACCGGGCGGGATGTTGGTGATGATGAATCGTCCGCCGGCATCGATACCGGGAGCTTGATGGAGAAGGTGAAACCCCGACCAGAAGGTTTCGAGCGTAATACGTTTTCCCGCCGGCGAAAGACCCGGGGACATCTCGACACTCCCGCGCACTTCGGCAGCGCGGCCGATTTCAATGTCGGCATTCACGTTGGAGTCCACGACGCGAATCGAAGCAAAGCCCAATTCGTGCTCGACCCCTGCATCGATTGTTTTCACTTTGAGCATGTAGTCGCCCGGACCAAGAGATGAACACTTGAAAGAATGATCGGGCTCCAGTTGCACGTTGTCGCCAATGGGTCCGAATGTGTACCCGGCGGCCTCCACTCTCTCGCAGCTGACTTCGGCGTCTTTAAGCGCCGGGCGCGCCTCTGCCGAGATCACCTTGCCTGTGATCGCGTAGTTTCTCTCGGTCGGTACGGTGAATCTGATTTCGTTGGTGGTCGCCTCGGCTCCGAGCTTCACGACCTGTGCTTCGTCCATCGCCGGTGTTCCGGGATAAAAAGTATTGCGATATTGCATGCCGCCCGTTGGACCCTGCTTGAGCCCTCTTGCCCCCATCGGATGCTCGATCAAACCTCCCGCGCTCACATAGTAAGAACCGGGTGGAAGATTCGGCATGCGGAAGTTGCCCAGGTCGTCGGTGACTGTTCGACCGGCTGCGGAGACTTGTTTTCGTCCCCCAGGCCGAAACTTGATGCGCAGAGCCATGACCTCAAGGCCCTGAACCGCCTCCCGGTCTTCGTCGGAGACTTGCCCGGCGATCACTCCGGTGGGGCGAAGGCGCAAGGTCAGACCATCCACTCTTTGTCCAGGTCTGACGGTGACGAATTGACCGTGCTCATCATTCGACAAGACTTCTGAAAATCCGTTGCGCCAAACCGAAATGCCATAGATGCCCGCGGGCAAATCAGGAAACACAAACACGCCGTCCGGGCCGCTGCGCACAATCCGCTCCGCACCGGCGGCTTTCGCGGTGTCGGGATCGCCAGGGTAGAGTGAGACTTCCGCCTTGGGAATTGATTCGCCAGTATCGGGGCGGCTGACGCGCCCGGAAATCTGCCCGAGCGACGGCTTGGAGGGTTGAGAAGAGTCCGTCGTCTGGCCGGCTGGAAGCGTGACGGACGTCAGCAAGAGCGGTATGCACACACAAGCCGCGACGCTGAACGCAAAACGCGGAGACTTGCGACAAAGCTTTGAGTCCATCGCCCTGCCCACAAGCATTGATCTTATACGAGCCCGGTTACTTTTCTCCGGCTGGGCCGCCCGGAATTTCGGACGGCCCAACTTGGTCGCGGAGGTTAGGTATACGGTTCAGACTTACGGCGATACGGTAATTTTCTTACTTGTCTTAGACGCCGGATGATACTTGTTCCCGCTATAGGCGGCCACCAAGGTGTGGGTGCCGGAAGAAAGAGTCCCGGCCTTCACCGCTGCCTTTCCCCCAGCGATGGCGGATGTCGCCACAGACTTGCCATCCACGGAGAAATTCACTGAGCCCGTGGGTGCTGGGCCCTCGGTCGACTTCACAGTGACCGAGAGAGTGACGTCGGTGGTGGGGTTGAGTTTTTGCGTCGCCGAGGGAGCGGTGAACTCCACGATCGCCGCCGCCTTTACGGTGATCGTGACGCTGATGGGACCCGCTGCCGCATAGCTCGTGCTGCCGCTGTACGTAGCGGATAA
>DATHOK010000213.1:0-8015 GCA_035484995.1 Verrucomicrobiia bacterium
ATGAGCCAGCAGGCCTTTTGCACGTTGAAAGTCGTAATTAGGATCAGCCGCAACCGCGCGCTCCAGATCGGGAACCGCTGCGGCGAAATCTCCCAGTTCGATTTCAGCGATCCCGCGGCGGTAGAAGGGATCGGACGAATCGGTTCGCGACGAGATCGCCTTATCGTAGCAAGCGCGCGCCCGGGCATAAGCTCCGTCGTCAAGGTAGAGCAGGCCAAGTTCTTCGTAGTTGCCGGCCGAAGGATTATCAAGAATGGCCCGCTCCAGTTCATGAATCCGCCGCCGCCGCGGAAACGCCTGAAACGATCCGCGCAGCAGCCCGGCATCGGGAATCACTTCGGCAACGATGTAAATCAACGCACCAACCCATCCCAGGAACAGAATGATAAAAATCCAGTAAGTATCCGGCCGCCGGCGGATGAAGTGAACAATCGCCACCGCCTGCAGAACAAATCCCCATCCGCCGAGAAAGAAGAGAAGTGATCCCATGGACAGCGCAGAATACCACGGGCTTCGGGCTTCGGCTTTCGGGCTTGGGCGAATGCTAGAATCACCAGTGGTCAAGTCATTCAAGCGCCCGATCCGTCTTCTCGCCTCCGATATAGACGGCACGTTGCTGAATCCCCAATTCCAGATTTCCGACGACGACCTCGCGGCGCTTCGGCGAGCCCATGCTGCGGGCATCGAAGTCGTATTAGTTACTGGTCGTCGCCACGCGTTTGCCCTGCCCATCGCAAAGCAATTGGGTTTCGATCTGTGGCTGATCAGCTCAAACGGAGCTGTAACCCGTTCGCTGGCCGGTGAAACTTTTCATCGCGACCTAATGCCCCGCGAGACCTGCCATGAACTGTGCGGAACCATGCAAGCGTTCCGTGGCAATACCGTTCTACAGTTTGACAAGGACTCCAAAGGCGCAATCGTGCTCGAGCACCTGGATGACTTGAACCTCAGCATCCGGCGCTGGCTGGAGAAGAATATGGCCTACATCGAGTTCGTCGTGCCCATCGAGAATGCACTGGTGAACGACCCCGTGCAGGCCATGTTTTGCGGCTCCATGCAGCGGATGAGCGGGGCTTTGCGTACGCTCGAAGCCAACGGCATGAAAGGAAGAATCACGGTGCTGCGCACCGAATATCCCGAGCGGGATCTGTCTATGATCGATGTACTGAATGCCGGTTGTTCGAAAGGCCACGCCCTCGAGCGCTGGGCCGCGCATCGGGGTTATAGCCGCGAGCAGGTCATGGCCATCGGTGACAACCACAACGATGTGGAAATGCTTGAGTTCGCCGGCCATCCGGTTATCATGGGGAATGCCTGCGAAGAGTTGCGCGGGCGCGGCTGGAGTGTAACCCTCGGCAATGATCGCTGCGGCGTTGCCGCAGCGGTAGCAGAAGTGGTGGGCAGCTAAGATTTGCAGCGAACGATTTGAAAGGGCGCGGCAGGAGCCAAGAAGATCCGGGGCTTTAGCCCCTGAGGGACGTCGCAATCCCTGAGATGAAGAAGCCAATCCAGATCGGGCAATGGGCAGCGTTCATTCTTCTGTTCGCAACGACCGCGCTTCCCTGCTCCGCCGCCGACGCGGCCGTGCTGCGCAACGGATTCTCCATCCGCCACGAACGCCGCCAGGTTATCGGGACCATCACCCGCCTGTATATCGATGGTGACAACTCGAGTTTTGTGGATGTGCCAACGGCAGAGATCGACCACTTCGAAGCTCTGCCCGCGGAATCGTCGCCGCGCGAACCGGCAAAGCCACTGGCGAAGAACGATCCCGCACAGTCGCAATCTCCGGCGGAGAACTTCCAGCCTTCGACGGATCTAAACGAAGTGGTAAGAACAGCGAGCGGAACCTACCATCTGGATCCGGATCTGGTAAGCAGCGTGATTCGCGCCGAGAGCGGCTTTAACGTGCGGGCAGTCTCGCCGAAGGGCGCACAAGGACTGATGCAGTTGATGCCGCGGACCGCATCGGAGCTGGGCGTAGAGAATGCATTTGATCCGCAAGCCAATGTGGAAGGCGGCACACGTTACCTGCGAGAACTGCTGGAGCGCTATGACTTTGATCTGATCAAGGCGCTGGCCGCTTATAACGCAGGCCCGCAGCGAGTGGAGCAGTACGGCGGCGTTCCGCCCTATTACGAAACCAAAGCCTACGTAGCGCGAATTGTTCGCGACTTCAACAAGAAGAAACTCGCCGCGAAAACCGCTACCCAGCCTGCCGCGGCTCCACAGAGTTCGAGAAGCAAGGCAAGCGGAACGCCGGTTCCGGCAGCCAAACCGCCTAAGGCAGTTCCGCAGACCCAAGCCAAAGCTAACCCGGCACCCAGCAAGTAACCCGCACCCTCGTTTGACCCTCCCCTCCCACTGATTTACCTTGGGAGTGCCGTTTCCGCTTCGCGTTGCGAGGTCGCGGCGCGAGGCTGCCCTCTTCATGGACAAAAAGCGCATCGTGGCCAGTACGGTGGTGTTCCTCATCCTGGCCGTTTTGCTTTACCTGCAATATCGTCACTGGCAGAGCTTTGATTGGGCCACGTTCTGGGCGCAAACCCACCACATCAAGAAGTTTCACGTTTTGCATGCAGTCGCTCTCATCTATATCGCGTATTTCCTGCGTGCGCTGCGATGGAAGATTTTCCTGAAGCCGGTGCGTCCGAAAGCAACAACGATGGACATGTTGTCTCCGACCCTGATCGGGTTCACCGGCCTGGCTCTGCTAGGGCGGGCAGGAGAATTCATTCGTCCCTATCTGATCGCTCGCCGCGCAGATCTTCCGTTCTCTTCGCAGTTGGCGGTGTGGACGGTGGAACGCATTTTCGATATTGGCGCATTCACTGTGCTGATCGTGCTGGCGATTTTTCTGCCCAGCGCGTTACCAGCGATTCCGCATCCGGAGTACTACCGGCGTTTTCAGGAAGGCGGCTTTTTCCTGGTCGGCGTCGTGCTCATAACCACAGCGGCAGCGATCGTGATTCGACGCAGTGGAGACGCAGTGGCGCGGTGGGTAGAGGAGAAATTCGGGCATCTTTCCTCGAATGTTGGCCACCGGTTGGCCCAGAGGGTGCGCGAGTTTGGCGCGGGACTGGATACGATTCACGGGCCCGCGTCGATGCTTTGGCTGAGTCTGGTTTCGGTGGGGATGTGGTACATCATTGCGCTCGCGTATCAGGAAGTTACGCACTCCTACGGCTTGGCGGCGCTGGAAATTCCGGTGTCGCAGATTCTGATTCTCATGGGAGCGAGCATGGTGGGTTCGATGCTGCAGTTGCCGGCGGTAGGCGGGGGCTCGCAGATGGCGACCATCGCCGCGTTGTCGAGCGTGTTCGACGTGCCTCCGGAGATGGCGGCGAGTTGTGGAATTCTGCTGTGGCTGGTTACGTTCGCGGCAGTCGTGCCGCTAGGCTTGGCGCTGGCGCACCATGAAAGATTGTCACTGCGGAAGTTGTCGAAGGAAAGCCATCAAGCCGAAAAAGCGGAAATTGCGGGGCCTCCGGCGTAAAGCAGGTTTTTGTCTATTACGCAGGTACGGGCTGGAAGGCCCTACCTCACTCGCCTGTTACAATTTCTATATCAATCCAAACATTCGAAGTAGCTAGACCGATTGGTTTTCGATCAACATCAGCGCCATGAAATGTCCTTTTTGCGGATTTGCGAATGACAAGGTAGTTGACTCGCGGGAAAGCAAAGAGGCGGAATCGATCCGCCGCCGGCGCGAGTGCCTGAAGTGCAGCAAGCGCTTCACCACGTACGAGCGCATCGACGAAATCCCTTACATGGTGGTCAAGAAAGACGGCCGCCGGGAAAAGTTCGACCGCCAGAAAGTGCTGAACGGCCTGCTGCGGGCCTGCGAGAAGCGGCCGGTGCCGATCAGCAAGCTGGAGCAGATTGTGAACGAGGCGGAATCGTTCGTCATCGAGTCACAGGAACGAGAGCGTAAAACCAGCGAACTGGGCGAACTCATCATGAACCGTCTGCGCCGCTACGACAAAGTGGCTTATGTGCGCTTTGCCTCCGTCTATCTGGATTTCAAGGACGTGAAAGAATTCATGAATGAGCTGACAGATTTGGTGAAATCGAAAGAAGCAGTCGAAGTTAAAGCCAAAAAAAGTGGCCAGTGACCAGTGGTCAGTGGCCAGTTAAGCAAAGCCGAATGTTCTTACTGGCCACTGACCACTGGCCACTGAGGTACGCATGAGTCATAAAGTAACTCTGATTCCCGGCGATGGCATCGGCCCCGAAGTGACCCGGGCCACGGTGCGTATTCTGGAAGCGACTGGGGTGAAGTTCGAGTGGGAATCGTTCCAGGTTGGGGCCGATGCCTTTGAGAAGCACGGCGAATACATTCCAAAAGAGGTCATCGAGTCGATCGAGCGTACGCACGTGGGATTAAAGGGACCGGTCACAACGCCCGTCGGCGGCGGCTTTTCCAGCATCAACGTTGCGCTCCGCCAGAAGTTTGAGCTGTACGCGAACTTCCGCCCGATTCGTAATCTGCCACACATCCCCACGCGCTACCCCGATGTGGACCTCATCATCGTGCGCGAGAATACTGAGAGTCTGTATTCCGGTCTGGAGCATGAAGTGGTGCCCGGAGTGGTGGAAAGCCTGAAGATCATCACTGAGAAGGCCTCGACCCGCATCGCGAAATTTGCTTTCGAGTATGCCCGCAAGAATCAGCGCAAGAAGATTCATGCCATCCACAAAGCCAACATCATGAAGCTGTCGGATGGCTTGTTCCTGCGCTGCTGCCGCACCGTGGCCAAGCAGTATCCCGAGATCACCTATGGCGAGCACATTGTAGACAACACCTGCATGCAGCTGGTGATGAATCCCTATCAGTACGACATGCTGGTGATGGAAAACCTTTACGGCGACATCATTTCAGATTTGTGCGCCGCGTTTGTGGGCGGCCTGGGATTTGTGCCCAGCGCCAACCTGGGCGATCATTGTGCAATCTTCGAAGCGGTACATGGTTCTGCGCCCGACATTGCAGGAAAGAATCTTGCGAATCCCACCGCCCTGCTGCGCTCCGGACTGCTGATGCTGCGTCATCTCGGCGAGTTCGACGCGTCCCTGCAAATTCGCAACGCGTTGGAAAAGGCATACCGCCATCCCGAGAAGCTGACGAAAGATATCGGCGGCCAGGCGGGAACGTCGCAATTCGCTGACTCCGTGATCGAAGAAATGGAAAAAGCCAAGACCGCGCCGGCCGCGATTCACTAAGAACGGCTTATCACTTTCATAGCCGTCAATTCCGCCATTGACTCTCGCCGCAGATGAGAGTAAATTCGCCCGTTCTGGGGAATCTGGGGAATGGCGCGCACAACACGGCGTGTGGGGGTGATTCTGTTTCAGCTCGGCGGTCCTGACACGCTGGCTGCGATAGAGCCTTTCCTTTATAACCTCTTCTGCGACCCCGATATTATTGACTTTCCCTTTGCCCGCATCGGCCGCAAACCTCTGGCCAAACTGATTTCGACCACGCGCGCCCGCAAAGTGCAGCACCACTATGCAACCATTGGCGGAGGCTCTCCTATCCGCCGCTTTACCGAGCGGCAGGCGCGGGCGCTCGAGGTCGACCTCACGAATCAAGGTCTGGACGCTCGCTGCTTCATCGCCATGCGCTACTGGCATCCTTTTACCAGCGAAGCCATTGCGCAACTTGAGTCAGCACAGTGCGACGAAGTGGTTCTGCTGCCGCTGTACCCGCAGTACTCTTCGACGACCACGGGCAGCAGCCTGAACGAGTGGGAGCGCCTGTTCCACGGCGATGTTCCGGTACACAACGTCGGGGCCTTCTACCAGCATCCCATGTATTTGGATGCAGTGATCGAAAAGATCGAAGAGGCGCTGGCACGATTTCCAAAACCGGAACGCGCCGAGATTGTTTTCAGCGCACACAGCGTCCCCATGTCGGTGATCGCGAAGGGTGATCCCTACCAGCGACACGTTGAGGAGACGGTGCGTCTCCTGATGGAGCGCGGGGGCTGGCGCAATCCTCACCGGCTCTGCTACCAGAGCAAGGTGGGAGCCAGCAAATGGCTGCAGCCTTCCCTACACCGCACGCTGCACGACCTCGCCGCTGAGAAGGTGCGGGAGGTTTGCATCGTGCCGGTGGCATTCGTTTCCGATCACGTGGAGACTCTCGGCGAGATTGATCACGAGGCGCGCGAGGAAGCGCGGCGGTTGGGCATTACTCAATTCGAGATGAGCGCGGGACTGAACGATTCTCCAAAGTTTATTTCGGCGCTGGCGCAGTTGGTCACGGACGCTCTGGGCGAAGAAGTCGATACCTGCGGTCCGCCCGTGCTGATGGCGGCCGACTAGGAAAGAGCCAGAATTTGCTCGACAACGTTACTGCTCGAGAACTTTTTGTTCGGTGAGTAGAGAAGAATAAGGAGGAAGACACATGCCGGAACCGGAGGGCGCGAAGCCCACCCCGAATCCCGAACCAGCCAAGCCGGCGGCCACGAGCGCGGTGGATGCCACGAAATACGTCGGCACGCCAGCGGTGGGAACCTCGAAAGCGGCAGCGGCTGGTGGATTGTCCTCGCCCGGACCGTCGAATACCGAGATCGACCGCCGCCGGCGCCGTCTGGTGTGGGTCGCAGTAACCGCGTTCCTGACTGCATGGTTCCTGGCTTTTTTCCGATTCTTTCTTCCTCGCACTCTTTTCGAACCCAACACGGTTTTCAAGATTGGCTACCCCTCGGAGTTCGCGCTGGGCGTCGACACAAAATTTCAGCAGAAATACCGCATCTGGGTCGATCGCACTCCCGACCGAGTGTTCGTGATCTACGCGCGCTGTACCCACCTCGGCTGCACTCCGGACTGGAAACCGAGCGAGAACAAATTCAAGTGTCCATGCCACGGCAGCGGCTATGACAGCGAAGGCATCAACTTCGAAGGCCCGGCTCCGCGTCCCATGGACCGCGCCAAGGTCGAACTGGCTCCCGATGGGCAGATCATTGTCGATACCTCCAGGCTCTATCAGTGGCCGAAAGGGCAACCGTCGCATTTCAACGATCCAGGAGCATTCTTAACCGGAGTGTAAGAGAGCAAGGTCTCGGGTCTTAGGTATTAGGTCTTGGGTAAACTCGAAGGCCTAACACCTAAGACACGAGACCGAATACCTTAAGATCTTCGAACGTAGGACTCATTATGGCTGACGAAAATAACGGCAAGAACGGCAAAGTGGGCCTGGTCGACCGCGTCAAAGATGACATTCAGGCGATGAAGGTCGATATCCCCGCCAAGGCGAAGGAGCAGATCGAAGGTCTGAAAGATCCGACCAAGACTCAGGTCTACACTTCGATTTTCCGCCACAAGCACGATGACACCCCGCGCAACCGGGCTCTGGGCGTGCTTTCCAACGTGTTCCTGCATTTGCATCCAGCGAAGATCAATCGCGACGCGGTGCGTTACAGCTATACCTGGGGCATGGGCGGGATCACGTTTTTTCTGTTCATCATCCTCACCTACACCGGCGTTCTGCTGATGTTTTATTACCACCCGAGCAAGGTGCAGGCGTTTCGCGATGTGCTCTACCTCGAGCACGATGTGCCCTTCGGAAAAATTCTGCGCAACATGCACCGCTGGGCCGCCCACCTGATGGTGATCGGCGTGTGGTTGCACATGTTCCGCGTATTTCTGACCGGCTCGTATAAAAAGCCACGCGAATTTAACTGGAATATCGGCGTGCTCCTTCTGGTGTTTACTTTATTGCTCTCGTTCACCGGATATCTGCTACCCGACGATCAACTAGGATTCTGGGCTGTAACCGTGGGCACGAACATGGCGCGAGCCACGCCGCTGCTTGGACATGAAGGCCCGTTCGGCTCGATGCTCGGCATGACGCCGTACAATGACGTGCGCTTCGGTCTACTCGGCGGATCGATCGTGGATGCGAATGCGCTGCTGCGCTCCTACATCTGGCACTGCATCGGAATTCCGATTGTGGCGTCGATCTTGATGATCGTTCACTTCTGGCGCGTCCGGAAAGATGGCGGAATCTCGGG
>DATHOK010000214.1:0-13190 GCA_035484995.1 Verrucomicrobiia bacterium
GTGATTCCGAGCGCGGCTTTGAAGCGCCGCTGCAAGTGAAAAGGGCTCTGGCGAAACACTTTGCCCAGGCGCTCAAGAGTGACCGGCTCATCGAGATGCTGCTCGATATAGCGGCACACCTCTTTCGCCCAGTCGGCTTGCGGATTGCCGCCGGCCGATCGCGGCCGGCAACGCAGGCAGGCGCGAAAACCGGCTTTCTCCGCCTGCTCCGGCCGGGAAAAGAATGCTACGTTCTCGCGCCGCGGACGGCGTGCCGCACACGAGGGCCGGCAATAGACGCCAGTGCTGGAGACAGCAAAAACGAATTGTCCGTCGTGCGCGGAATCGCGAGCGACAACTGCATTCCAGCGTTGGTCTTCGCTCGATAGGGCTTTGCCTGATTGGACATCGCTGAGCTTCACCGAATTGGAGCGCTCCGGCATTTCGCTCAAGGTTTCCTTTGTGAGTATGGCATTCGCGGTCATGATTGGGAAAGTCAAGTTTGTGGAAGTCATGATGGGAACAGCGTATGGCGAAGAGGACGAGCGGACTATCCGAATCTTGCGGGCGAACCGAAATCGTGTGGGAGGCGAGTAATGCGGACCCCTGGACCTCAGCGAATTGCGCGCGGAGTCATAAAAGGCTAGATTCATTAAAGTTTTCTTACTCTTATAGGGAATTGAGGACAACTACATGAAGAACATTCGTTTAGCCGCGGTTGGAACTTTTGTGACCCTCCTCCTCTCCTCAGGCCTGGCACAAAAGGCTGCGCAACACCTTCTCGGCAATGATGAACTCAAGAAAGCGGTTCCGGCGGAGTTTTTCTTTCGCGGACAGAAAGCGCCGACGCAGTTGCGGAACTCGGCGGGATTTCAAACGGCTGAGGGGAAGGTCACCTTCGGCGCCCTGGTCGACTCCTCTGGATATTCCACGGCTATCCAGCAGAAATATCAGGGAATGCTCGTGACCGAGTCCAAGCTGAACATCGGCGGATCGGAGCTGGCACCGGGAGAATACGGCTTCGGATTTGTGGCCGACAAGTTCGTGGTCATGAACGTGGACAACGAGGACCTACTCAGTGTGCCCTGCCAGACCGATGCTGATTTGAAGCGGCCAGTACCGCTGAAAATGGTCGAGGACGGTGCCGGATACAAGCTCTATGAGGGAAGGAAGTGGATCGCCGTGAAGACGGAGTAGGTCTCTCCACCAGACCGCTTCTGCCTAGGAACGCCGCGCGGAAAAGTTCAATTACCCCGCGGATGGAAGGGGCCAAGCACGCTGGAAACTCCCGAGCGTTTGCGCAATTCGCTGAGCAGGGCGCTGGCTGCATTGGTGTAGGTCTTGCTGGGATCGGAGGGATCGGCCCAGACAGCGTCATAAATGATCTGCGCCGCTTCTTTCAGATCCATGTGCAGAGCGGCTTCGAATACATCGACACGTTCCCGCAGGCGGTCGTAGCACGGTTTGCAAATCGAGGCCGGTTCGGCATCTTGAGCGCGGTGATTTTCCAGACCGCAAATGGCAACTGAGCTGGCGACTTCCTCAGAGGTTGCGGAAATTTTCGACTCAAACTCTTTCAGGAATGCCTCTCTCGCGCGCTCGACGACGGCGCTGTCGGGCGTGGATTCGCCTGCAGCCTGCACTTTGGGAATGGCAGGAACAGCGCCCGGTAGGACCCGCACCCGGCTGTTGCAGGCGGGGCATGCGTCGAGGTTAGCGGGATAGTAAAGACGGCAGTTGGAGCAAGGCAGGCCAAAGCCAGAGGGCTGTTGGCCCTTGGCATCGTGGCGGACGGCGTTCCGCAGATCGTTCCTGACGCTACTCTGCACGTTATTCTGCGCGTCGCTCCGAACATCCTTCCGCGGGTCGCTTCGGACACTGCTTTCCGGCGGCGGGGTGGTTTGTGCGGGCTTGGCGGCGGCCGCTGTGGATCTTGTCAGGTCCATGATCAATCACACTGAAAAACGCTTGGGATTACGTAGCTTCATTTCTTCGCATGAGGCTTAGCTCTGACGCAACCCTTTGCATTCCAGTCTAAGCAGTCTCGCGCCTGGACGAACATGCCGGGAGTACACATCCAGATACTGTCCCTGCGGAGCTATTACCGGGAGTTTGTGTCCTTCATCTGCATTAGTTTCAGAAGCTCGTCGCGGCGGGCGCGATAGAGTTGGCGCTCGGGATCGAGCCGCGCGGCCGTCTCCAGTTCTGATAAGGCTTCCTCATAGCGGTCCATGGTCATGAGGCAGGCCGCAAGAGCGTAGTGGTTGTCGGGGGTTGCGTTGAGGCGCAGCGCCTCGCGGAATTCCTTCTCTGCGGCTTGCAGTTGCCGCTGCTGGAACAGCGCTGTACCGAGAAAATGGTGAGCCGAGTCGGAGTCGGGATTGAGGGCAACCGCAAGGCGCAATTCGCGGACGCCGTCTTCCAGTTTGTCATCCAGCAACAGCGCTTCGCCGAGGACGCGGTGTTCGGCGGAACCGGTGGGGTTCTCCCTAACTGCCAGTTCCAATTCAGTGACGGCGCTGGCGTAATTCTTCTTCGCCATGTAGGCGCGGGCCAGGCAACCGTGTCCCTGTTCCCACTCGGGATGCTGGCGGTAAAGCTCGCGCAGCTCGAGCGTTGCAGCGTCGAAGTCGCCTTTGTCGCAATACGTATTCCCCAGATTGTTGCGCACCGAAGCTTCTTCAGGCGCGAGCTTCTTGGCTTCGCGATATTCGGTGATGGCTTCATCGAGTTTGTTTTGCTCGTGCAGGATCAGCGCCAGGTTGGAATGAGCCTGCCAGAATCTCGGGTTCAAGCGAATGGCGTGGCGATAGGCGCCAATGGCGGCGGGCAGGTTACCATCGGCGTGCAGCGTGATGCCCAAATCGTAATAGGTATCGGGGTTATCGGCGTCGCGGGCGAGCGACTCAGCGAAAGCGTTAACCGAGGGGCCGTATTGTCCATCGGAGAAAAAGGCGAGACCAAGGAACTGATAGGCCTCCGCGTTCTGCGGATCCATGCTGAGCGCAGTGCGTGCCTCGGCGATCGAATCCGAAGGATCATCCAGGCGATAGAAGATATACGCCAGACTGCTGTGGTTCTCGGGGAAATCCGGCATAAGCTGCGCGGAAAGCGTGATCTCGTCGATGGCGTTGTCCCAGAGTTCCTGCTGGCGCAGCATTGTGCCGAGGGCAAAGTGCAACGCGGCATTCTGAGGATCGGCGATTAAGGCCTGGCGCAGAGCGAGTTCAGCTTCGTGGAAGCGTTGAGCCCGGGCATTGGTGGCAGCCCGAATCAAGGCCGCGGGAATCTCAGGCGTCGAGGAGTCAGCCGTGGCGGACCGCTTCAAGTTCTTCAGGGCGTGTATCAGATTAGCATCGGCGCCCGCGGCTTCGAGCTGGCGAATTGACTCTTTGCCGGGGACATTGGCAATTTCCCGTTCTTGAACGATGCGGACGAGTCGATTGCCGGGCACACCAGCCATCACCCAAGCCATCAACTGGGTAGAGTTCACCGGCTGACTCTGGCTGGACTGGGCAGTCAAAACCACTCGTATTGAGACAACCCCAAAAAGCAACAAAAGAACTGACAGGCCCTTGTGCTTCACTCGACTCTCCGGTGACAGTATGGCTTGCTGGTGGCGCTGATTGCGGCGCGGGGCAAGGTTTTTGGCCCGAACCGCATATTCCACTCTAGCTCCCGGGCAGAACCGAAGGTAAGGTCACGGAAGTAATAGGCAGGGTTGCCAAGGGCATGGTTTGACTTCCCCCTACCCCTCCGGTACCGTATAAGGGAAGAGGTTTTGGTAGCGTTTTCTCAGGAGGTTCCCCGTGGAAGGTTTGTTCCAACCGTGGCACCTGATCATCATTTTTGCCATTGCCCTGCTGATTTTCGGCCCCAAGAAATTGCCTGAGTTGGGCAAAGGGCTGGGCGAAGGATATCGCGCCTTGAAAGAAGGGATGAAGGATACCCCTGCACCCCCGGCTTCGACTGAAGCGAGCAAGACCGCCGAATCCAAGGAAACCAAGGCCTGAACGAGTTCCCTTCGCGGGCAGTAATCCTCTTGTTTTCCACGCCGCTTTGTCGCCGTTTTCTGTTCCGTTCCGGGCCCTAGATAGCATTTAAGTTGTGAAATCGACTCTAAAATCTGGAGGTAGGTAGTGTTGCGTAAAATCGAAGTTGTTGCTCTCATACTGTTCCTGGGATTAGCCACGGCAGTTTTTGCCGATCAGATCACATTGAAGAATGGCGACCGCCTGACCGGTACAGTCGTGAAGTCTGACGGCAAAGTTCTGGTGCTGCATACTGAGTTCGCTGGAGACGTTAGCCTGCAGTTTGCCGCGATCACGCAGATCACAAGCGAGAAAGAATTGCATGTCAGCACTTCGGACAAGCGAACTGTCGTGGGTCCGGTAACCTCCAGTGACGGAAAACTCGAAGTCGCCACCAAGACCGGCGGAACAGTCGAGGTTCCCGTAGGGAGTGTTGTGTTGATCCGCAATGACGCCGAGCAGGCGGCTTACGACAAGTCGTTGCATCCCGGCCTGACGCACGGGTGGAACGGCGGAGTCGACGTGGGCTTCTCGCTGGCCCGCGGCAACAGCGAAACGGAAAACCTGGCGCTAGCGCTCAACGCTGCCCACCCCACCTTGAACGACAAGATTATCCTGCACGTGAGTTCCATCTATACCGACAACCAATTGGCGACTCCGAGCACTGTGGCAGATCTGATCCAGGCAGGAATCCGGTACGATCGCAATATCAATCCGCGATTGTTCGGCTTCGGAGCCGCGGACTTTATGAGTAACGCCCTGCAGGATTTGGATCTGCGCTCCGTATATGCCGGCGGTCTGGGATACCACGCTATCAAGTCAGACGGCACCACGTTGGACTTCCTGGCCGGCCTGAACTACACACATGAAACGTATTCAAACGGTCCGCCCGTCACCCCGGCCACCGTTCCTCCTACCTATACTTCTTACGGAGTGACCAACCGGTTCGCCGCGTTGACGCTGGGTGAGGATTTGACGCACAAACTGGGGAAGAGCACGGTGATTACTGAGAATCTATATCTGTTCCCAGACTTGTCGAATACCGGCGAATATCGAGCCACGTTCAACTTCGGCTCGGTGACCAAGATCAGCAAATGGCTGGGATGGCAGAATCAGTTCGGCGACATTTATGTTTCCAACCCGCCCTCGACCGCGAAGAAGAACGACGTTATTTTTACGACCGGGCTGAACTTCTCATTTACGCGCTGAGGGCTTTCTGAGCCTGAGAGTGCGGAAGCCGCTCGTGAGAGCGGCTTTTTTTAGTTTCGGGGAGCCTAGTACTGGCTGATCTCCGCCCCGGCCGAGGTCAAGTAGTGGCTGAGTTTGAACTTCTTTCGGTGGCGTCATCCTAGCGGAGCCGCTTTTCAGGCGGAGCGAAAGCCTGCGCTAAGCGCGCCTGCCTATGGCAGATCCCTCTCCGGACTGAACTGCGCCGGTCTTGGGGATGACGTCCCTCCGAAGAGGACGGATTCGAACTAAGCCGCCACCCTGCTCACCAAAACTTGAAAGATGCGTCTACTACCGAGTAGAGTACTGTTTCTCGTTTTCCGTGTTCTTAAAAGTCCCTCACAAACAGGAGTCTGCTCGATGCGTCATGCCTTGACTTTGCTGATTGCTGTCTGCTGCTTAGGTGTATTCTCCCGCTCGCAAACCGCGGACGAACTGATTGCCAAGAACATCCAGGCCCGGGGCGGGATCGAGAAAATGAAGGCCATTAAGACCCTTCGCGTGACAGGAAAGTTCGAAGGCGGCGACGGATTCACCGCGTCCGTCGGCCAGGAAAACGAGCGACCCGACCTGGTTCGAGAGACATTTTTACTGCAGGGGATGACGGCGGTGCAGGCTTATGACGGCGCAACCGGTTGGCAGATCCAGCCCTTTGGCGGGAAAAAGGATCCGGAGTTGATGGGCGAGGACGACATGCGCGACCTGCTGCTGGACGCCGACTTTGACGGGCCTTTGGTGGACTACAAAGAAAAAGGCAGCACGGTGGAGTATCTGGGACACGACGTGGTCGATGGAGATGATGCGCTCCGGCTCAAAGTGACGCTCAAAAACGGCGACATTATCTACGACTATCTTGACCCGGATACTTTTATCGAGATCCGCAGGGAGATCCAGCAGTTTATCCGGGGCTCAGTGCGCGATCGCGTGATGGGCCTGGGATCGTACAAGCCGGTGGCAGGGGTGATGTATCCCTTCTCGATTTCGCAGGGGCCGAAGAATAATCCCGACGCTCAAACAACCACGATACAGAAGATGGAGGCGAACGTGACCATCGATCCAGCCGATTTTATGCTGCCGCCTTCGTTAAAGACTGAGGAGAAGAAGTCGGGGCTAGTCGGGATTCACTGATTCGCTCTGGAACGGGAGTTTGCATGCGATGTGCAGCTATGGTTCTGGTTGTGAGCTCGTGCTTGAGTGTGTTTACGTGCGCTCAAACCGCGGACGAACTCGTCAACAAGAACATTCAAGCTAAAGGCGGGCTCGACAAGATCAAGGCTGCCAAGACCCGCATGGCGGTCGGCAAGGTCAAAGGTGCCAGGGGCAGGGTCGCGGTCTTCAAACAAATGAACATGCGCCCCGATTTGGTACGCCAAGACCTCTCCATCCAAGGTATGACCGCAGTGCAGGCCTACGACGGTTCCGTAGGCTGGCAGACTCAGCCCTTCCGGGGGCGGAAAGATCCAGAGTTGATGGGCGAGGATACTTTGCGCGACTTGCTTCTCGCCGCCGATTTCGATGGTCCGCTCGTCGACTACGCGGAGAAAGGCAACAAGATCGAATATCTGGGTCATGATGAGGTGGATGGGGATGACGCCCTGCGACTAAAGGTCACGCTGAAAAATGGCGACATTCTTTACTACTATCTCGACCCTGACACTTATCTCGAAATTCGCAAGGAGATTCAGCAGTTCGTCCGGGGCTCGGTCAGGGAGCGGGTGGTCGACCTGGGCTCATACAAGCCGGTAGACGGGGTTATGTATCCTTTCTCGATCTCCGAAGGCTCCAAGAGCAATCCCGACGCGCAAG
Source organism: Verrucomicrobiia bacterium (assembly GCA_035484995.1). GTDB lineage: Bacteria > Acidobacteriota > Terriglobia > Terriglobales > Acidobacteriaceae > Sulfotelmatobacter. Next base: position 7,044 of record DATHOK010000214.1, read on the forward strand.
TAATCAGCCTCGAAAAGATTGAAGCGAACGTAGCTTTACGAGATTCTGACTTCGCCCTGCCGGCGTCGTTGAGGACTGAGGAAAAGAAGTCCGGGTTGGTCGGGGTCCACTAATGCAGTTCAGTGATTTGCTGGGACGAAGAAGACAACGAAAAATCATTTGCGTGGAAAAGGACTGAAACATGAAAGCATCCGCTCGGAGTTCCTGGGGAATGATTGTAACTGTTTTGACCGCCGCGCTGTTCGCATCTTTGCCGGCTTCAGCGCAAGCACCGTACCGCTTCGATGCGGCGACGGTTTCGGGATTGCCGGCGCGAAACATTGGCTCGGCAACTATGAGCGGACGCATTGCCGCGGTCGATGCGGTCGAGGAGGACGGTCGCATCACGGTGTTCGTGGGCGCGGCCAGCGGTGGAGTCTGGAAGTCAGTGAACGGCGGCACGACCTACAAGCCGGTGTTCGACCGCGAAGATGTGCAGTCGATTGGAGCGGTGGCGATTGATCCCTCGAACTCGAAAATTGTCTGGGTCGGATCGGGCGAGGCCTGGACGCGAAACAGCGTATCAGTGGGCGACGGCGTCTATAAGTCGACGGACGGCGGCGAGAACTGGACCAACGTCGGCCTGAAAGACAGCGAGCACATCGCCAAAATTCTGGTCAATCCCAACGACAGCAACGACGTGCTGGCCTGCGCCATCGGACATCTGTGGGACGACAACGACGAGCGCGGAGTCTTTCAGACAACCGACGGAGGCAAGACCTGGAATAAGGTTCTGGCGGGCGTGAATGGTTCGAGCGGCTGCGCCATGATTGCGCGCAGCACGCAGGAACCGAAGACCGTCTATGCAGCAATGTGGGATTTCCGGCGGCAGGGCTGGACATTCCGCTCGGGAGGCCCGGGCAGCGGGTTGTTCAAATCTACCGACGGTGGCGCCCACTGGAACGAAGTCAGCAGCAACAAGGGACTTCCGGCGAAACCGTGGGGCCGCGTAGCCGTGCAGGTGGCGCCGTCAAAGCCGCAGGTGGTCTATGCCAACATTGAAGCAGAAAAAGGAAGAGGACTCTACCGGTCTGACGACAGCGGCGCGACCTGGACCAAGCTGGACGCCAGCAACTACATGGTGTGGCGTCCATTTTATTTCGGCAACCTGATCGTAGATCCCAAAAATGAAAATAAGATTTTCAAACCTGATCTTATTCTGCTCCTGAGCAACGATGGCGGAAAAACTTTCAACGTAGTCTCGAGCGCGGCGCACGGCGACTTTCACGACGTGTGGATTAACCCCAAGAACCCGAACATCGTAATTGCCGGCGATGATGGCGGCTTATGGCGCAGCGAAGATGGAGGCAACCGCTGGAAGCACCAGCTAAACCTGCCGGTTTCGCAGTTTTATCACGTGAGCACCGACAATTCGGATCCGTATCACGTCTACGGCGGCCTGCAGGACAACAGTTCGTGGGTGGGCGATTCATCGTTTCCGGGCGGCGTGGCCAACTCGCAATGGGAGAACATGTTCGGCGGCGACGGGTTCTGGATGTTCGAAGATACGTCCGATCCCGACTATCTCTTTGCCGAAGCGCAAGGCGGCGAGATTGGGCGGGTGAATCGCTATACCCACGAGACTCGCTTCCTCAAACCCTGGCCGAATTATGGCGAAAAGAAGCTGCGTTTCAACTGGAACACGCCGATTCACATGAGTCCGAACGAGAAGGGGACAATTTATATCGGAGCGCAGTACCTGTTCCGCTCGCGCGATCACGGCCAGTCCTGGGACCGTATTTCTCCGGACCTGACGACCAACGATCCGGAAAAACAAAAGCAGGAAGAATCGGGCGGCGTGACGATCGATAACTCTTCGGCGGAAATGCACACCACGATCTACTCGATTTCGGAGTCGCCAAAGAATGGTCAGATTATCTGGGTCGGCACCGACGACGGAAATGTGCAGGTCACACGTGATGGAGCGAAGACCTGGACAAACGTGGTTGGGAATGTCAGCGGGTTGGGGAAAAATTCGTGGGTGACGACCATCGAGGCCAGCCGTTTCGACGAAGGCGCAGCCTATGCCACGTTCGACCGGCACACCTTCGGCGATATGAAACCGTATGTTTACCGGACCACAGACTACGGGCAGACCTGGACGCAGCTGCCAGCGCAGGAGAGCGGCGTGCGTGGCTTTGCCCACGTGATTAAGGAAGACACAGTTAACCGTAATGTTCTGTTCCTGGGCACGGAATTCGGCCTCTGGATTTCAGTGGACGGGGGACAGCACTGGGGGCAATACAAGGGGACAGACTTCCCGGCAGTAGCGGTGGACGATATCGGGTTGCAGGCCCGGGAATCGGACTTGGTGCTGGCCACCCACGGACGCGGAATCTGGATTGTGGACGATATCTCGCCACTGCGCGCGCTCACGCCGGACGTGATGTCCAAGGAAGCGACGCTGCTTCCAGGGCGGCCGTCGATCCAGTATTTTGATGTGTTCGGAGGATGGCCGGAAGGCGACGAAAGCTTTCATGGACGCACCCGGCCGGGAGACGCGCAGATCACTTATTACCAGAAAGGGCGGCACATCTTCGGCGATTTGAAAATCGAGATTTTCGATCAGGATGGCAAGCTGGTCGATACGGTCGCCGGCAGCAAGCATCGGGGAGTGAATCGTGCCAGCTGGGGAATGCGGGTGAAGCCGCCCGCGGTCGCTCCGGCGGCTTCGGCGCTGTTTGAAGCGGCGCAAGGGCCGCGTGTGCTGCCGGGCACCTACACGGTGAAACTGACGAAAGGCGATCAAACCTACACCGAGCAGCTGGATGTTGCGATGGATCCCCGGGCCAAGTACTCGCTTGAAGAGCGCAAGGCGGAGTTTGATCTTTCGATGAAGGTTTACAAAGAGCTCGAGCACATGACATACGGCGTGGCTGCGATCGAAGGAGTGCGCGACGCGGCCAACGCGCGGGCGGCGAAGGTACCAGAGAAAGATCCGCTGCGCAAGCAATTGCAGAGTCTCGCCGCTGAGTGTGACGCGCTGCGCTCGAAGATCGTAGCCACTAAGGAAGGTGGAATGATTACCGGCGAAGAACGCATCCGCGAGCTGCTGGGACAACTGTACGGTGCAGTGACCGGATATGACGGGAAACCTACCGACTACCAGGTAGCACGCACCGAGTCGCTGGGTCATGAACTGCAGGATGTTGTCGACGATTTCCAGAAGCTGACCCAGAAAGAACTGTCGGGCATCAACGCGGGCCTGAAAAAGAAGAAGCTGGAAGCTATCTCCGTGTTGGCCGAGGCAGACTGGCAAAAGAAGCAGGCAGGGTCCGCGGCCGCTTCGAGCGCAGGAATGCGGGAGGCTGAAGGTCAGATGCGGGAGATGGATTAGCGCCGTTTCTAGGCCAACTCTAATTCGATTTTCTTCGCTGCCTGATCCAGCTTCGCGATCCTAAACTTGCGAATCTGTCCGGCGCGGACGGCTTCCCGCTTAGCCTCGCCCGCGGGCGCTCCACCCTTCCAGCGGGCTTGCAGCATAGAGCCGAGCGAAGACAAGTCGGGTTTCGAGTCCTCCCTCGAGACCACGTTCGAATACGATGCATCCCGTTTGCTCTGCGCGTTCTTTTCCGCACCTGCTACGGCCGCATCTATGGAACAACTGGCCTGGATACCCTCGCCCAATTCCACGCGTGCATGTCCGTCCAAAACCTCGATCATGCGGCCGGTGACCACATCGCCTTGCTTATGTTCGGCGATGTATTCATCCAGTCCGCTGGGGACCAACTGCTTTATGCTCAGCCGCAATTGCCGCTTCTCAGTATCGACCGCGAGCACCTGAGCCCTGACCGTTTGTCCAACCTTCAGCACTTCCTGGGGATGATTGATGCGCTTATCGGCGCTCATCTCGCTGATGTGAATCATCCCCTCAACACCTTCAGAAAGCTGCACGAAGGCGCCAAACTTGGTGATGCTGACGACTGGCCCCTCAATCACCGAGCCCGCGGCGAAGCGCTGCGCGACCTCCGCCCACGGATCGCCCAGAGCCTGCTTCAGACCCAGGGAGATGCGGCGCTCGCCGGTATTCACGCCGAGAATCACCGCGTCCACAATCTCTCCCGGCTTCACCAGCGTGCTGGCGCTTCGCAACTTCTTTCCCCACGAGATCTCCGAAAGGTGGATTAGTCCTTCGATCCCCGGCTCGAGCTCCACGAAAGCTCCGAACTCGAGCACGCGCGTAACCGCGCCGCGCACCCGTTCCCCGACCTTATATTTTCCCGCAGCCGCGTCCCAAGGATGCGCCTGCAGCTGCTTCAGGCCCACAGAAATGCGCCGCTTGCCGGAATCATTCGTGATCTTTAGAACCTTGGCTTCGATCTGCTGCCCTACCGAGAGCACATCCGCCGCCTTTGCAACCCGGCTCCAGGCGAGATCGCTCACATGCAACAATGCGTCCACGCCACCTAGATCGACGAACGCGCCGTAGTCGGTGATCGTGCGAACCGTGCCGCTCACCGTATCGCCTTCCTTCATCTCCGAATAGCGGCGCTCCTTCACCGAACGCTCTTCCTCTTCCGCCACAGCTCGCCGATCAACTACGACGTCTTCCTCCGTCACGTCGAGCTTAATAATGCGGCAGAGAATCTCCTGCTCCACCAATTTCTCCATTTCGGCGGCGTCGTGCGCTCCGCTGCGCGAGGCCGGCATGAAGGCCCGCACTCCCACGTCTACGCTGAGGCCGCCTTTGATCACGCCGGTAACCGTGCCCACGATTGTCGCCTTATCGGCGAAAGCCTTCTCCAGTGCTGACCAGTCCTTCGGCCGTTCGACTTTCGCTCGCGTTAGCTGGTAGTAGCCCTCCGGATCGCGGCCTTTCACCGAGACCGGCAGCTTGTCACCCGGCTTCACCACTTCCCCCGGGCCTTGCAAAGCCGCCAGCGGCAGAATGCCCTCGCTCTTGAATCCGATGTCGAGAAACACGGAGTCCCCCGTGACAACAATCACCGTGCCCAGGAGTTGCTTGCCGCCGTCTGCGGTCTTGCGCGAATGGCTCTTGTCATATTGAGAAAGGAGGTCGCCGAACGACTCGCCAGTCTCGACGGACGATTCAGCACTGAGTTGGGATTCTGGAATGCCAGGGTTGGACATGATCAAATGGGGAAGCAGTCAAGAAAATGGTAGGCACGAGGTGACTAGAACTCCTGACCTCTACCACGTCAAATCTCGCACCCGTCCTAGGTGACATGATACCAAAGAATGCCGAGTGATAGCTGCGTGCAGTGTTCATGAGGGTTTGACGCGTCTTCGGTGCCGTTGACGTGTACCCGAGCGACAGCACCCGACACCACATGAGACGGGCAGGGAGGCGAGGGTTACGACACAAGTCACGAACACAACGCTGCTCATCCAACATTCACGATTCGCCGGGGCGATTTTCATGGGCGCCGCGCCGATAGCCAAGCCCACCCCCTCAACTAAAGGAGTCTGGGTGTGTTTCCAGAGTGGCAAATTACACCATGATGATCTGGAAAAGCGTGCGCCGACGGCGGCATGCTCGCATTGCTAATCCGGCTTGACCGGGTCCGGTGTTCCATCCGACTACGCCTCGCTGTACTTGCCGTCGACGCGTCATCGCCGGGCCTACAAACCGATTGGTATGTAAACAGCGTCAAACCGTCCATCAGTACCGATGCCATTATGCCCGCTTGTGGTTGCCCGGTGGGCGCAGCGACCGCAGCCAGTCCACGATGTTTCTGATCCCCGCTTTCATCACCTTCGGATCCTGAGCATTCTTTGCCAGCGAGCCATAGCCTTCGACCATCGCGATCAGTAAGCCAGCGGAGTCAGCGGGCTCCACGTCGCGGCGAACCCTTCCGTGGGTTTGACCCTCTCGCAGGGCGCAAGCAACGGCCCCGCGCCAGGTCTCGAAGATCATCGCCAGCCGCTTCCGGAATCCCGCGTCAAGAGGGGACATCTCCTGCGCCAGATTGATCAGTTGACAGCCTCCGCGTACGTCCGCGGGCCGAATAGATAGGCCTTGAACAATGCCGATCAAAGTGTCGATAGGGTCCTTGCCGCTGCCCTGTAGAGGACGCACCCACTCGCCGTAGTTGTCGGGACCGATGACCTCTTCGACGACGGCGTATCCCAGAGCTTGCTTGCTTT
>DATHOK010000215.1:0-13200 GCA_035484995.1 Verrucomicrobiia bacterium
GATAAACCGCGGGTACGAGGAAAACTGTGACGACCACCGAAACCGCGAGCCCGCCGATCACAGCGCGCGCCAGAGGGGCGTATTGCTCGCTGCCCGTCTCCAGGCCCAGCGCCATTGGCAGCATCCCCAACAAAGTCGCCAGCGAGGTCATAAGAATCGGACGCAGCCTGATCTTGCACGCCCGCACCAGCGCCACCTGCAGCGCGAAGCCCTCCTTGCGCAGCTGCCGCACAAACTCGACGATCAAGATGCTGTTGGAAACGACGATGCCAGTCATCATGATCACGCCCATCAGCGACATGATGTTGAAGGTGCTGTGGGTCAGCCAAAGAATCAACACGACTCCCGACAATCCTGGGGGAATCGCAACCAGAATGATGAGCGGGTCGATGAAAGAAGCGAATTGCGCCATCAGAACCAGGTAGACCAGCACAATCGCCAGCACCAGACCGATGGAAAAGCGCTTGAACGATTCGTCCATGCCTACGACCGATCCGAGCACCTCGACCCGGATGTTTTCCGGCAACGTCAGGTGGCTGACGATGTCGTTGACCTCGCGATTGATTCCACCTAAGGCCTCGCCCGTGGGCATCACATAGATGTCGATGACGCGTTGCAGCTGATAATGGTCGACCTCGGTCGGCGTGTTCATCGTCGTTATATCGGCCACGGATTGCAGGGGTGTGTAGTTCTTGATATTCGGAGCGCGCAGCGGGATTTGTTTGAAATCCTCCATGCTCATGTTCTCAATCTGCTTATCGAAATATTGCACGGTGAGCATGTAGTTGTTGCCCGTCTTGGGATCAATCCAATAGCTCGGTTCGATCATGCCGTTGGAAGTCAGGGCGGTGATTACGTTATCCACCACCTGTTTGGGCGTGAGTCCGATCAGGCTGGCACGTTCGCGATCGATATTCAGCTGCAGTCCGGGATAAAGCAGATTTTGGGGAATCAGCACGCTACTCACGCCCTTGCGGCTCCGAATCTGTTTGGCAATGTTGGCGGCCACTTTATAAGCGTCGTCGAGATCGTTGCCTCTCACTTGAACATCGATAGGGGCCGGTAGTCCCAGGTTGATTACTGCGTCGACCAATCCGCCCGCCTGAAAATATGTATCCAGTTCCGGCAAGTCTTCAGCCAGTTTGCGGCGAACGCGTCGCATGTACTCGTAGCTGCCGAACTTGTGGTCTTCCTTTAGACTCACCTGGACGAATGCAGTGTCCATGGACGAATTGCTGGTGTACATGGCGGAAAGATCGGGCGTAATTCCAATATTAGAGACAATCATGTCGAGGTCATGGGGGCCGATCATCTGGTGAATATCGTTCTCGACGCGCGCGATGTATTGATTAGTGACCTCAAGCCGGGAACCGCTCGGCGCCTTGATGTTGATAACGAACTGGCCCGGGTCGGTGCGAGGAAAGTACGCGGTCCCTACGAAGGGGAAAATTCCCGCCAGAACTAAGACGATACCCGCGGCAATCCATGCCACGGTTCTACCCGGCCGAGCCAGAGCACGAGTCACCCAATGTTCGTAAAGATCCAGGAGCTTCTGAAACCGCTCATTAAATCGATCAATGAACCTGCGGAAAAGCGATCGCGATGCGGGCTCGTTCTCTGACTCTCCTTTAGTCTCTTTCTCGATGTCCTCTATATGGAGGAAGTGCGCGCAATAGAGCGGTACCACCGTCATGGCGAAGATGTACGAGGCAAAAATCGACAGGACCACACCCAAAGCCAGGTCGATGAACAAATACCGGCTGACGCCATAGAACAACGTTACTGGGAAGAACACGATCGAGGTGGTGGACGTGGCCGCCAGCACTGCCAGCGAGACTTCCATGCCCCCCTTTTCCGCGGCTACTCCTGGGGCTTCTCCGATTTCCATGTAACGAAAAATGTTTTCCAGCACCACCACCGAGTCGTCGATCAGCCGTGAGAAGGCCAATGCCAAACCGCTCAAGAGCATCACGTTGATCGAGCCGCCCATGGCATTCATGAGCAGAAAACAGACTAAAGCAGAAAGAGGAATCGACAGCAGTACAGCAACCGTGGCGCGAGGGCTACCCAGAAAAATGAGAATCATGATGCCCGTCAGCAGCAGTCCAATTCCGCCTTCTTTCATCACATTCTTGATGGCACTCTTGACAAAGATGGACTGGTCGAAAACAACCGCCGTCTTGAGCGATTTCGGAATGTCCAAAAGGTCCTTTATCGCCGCTTTGATTCCATTCACAATCGTGATGGTGTTGCTGTCGCCACCTTGCTTCAGGACAGGGATATAGACCGACTGCTGTCCGTCGATACGGACGATGTTGGTCTGAATCGCGCCTGAGTCCTTGGCCTCGCCTACATCGGCAACCAGCACCGACGCATTGCCAACGGTCTTCAGCGGTATTCGGTTAATCTCATCCACGTCGGGCAATTGCGCATTGGCATAGATGTTGTAATCTCTGGGACCGATGCGGACGTCCCCAGCGGGAAGAATCAGGTTGGAATCATTCACCGCGTGAACCACATCCATCAGGCTAAGCTGGTGGGCCTCCAGCTTGACCGGGTCCACATAAACCATAATCTGGCGATAACGCCCGCCAAAAGGCTGTGGCACAGAAGCGCCGGATACGTTCGCAATCTGGTTGCGAACCTGGAATTGCGCCAGATCCTTCAGTCGAGTCTCGTTCAGGCCTTCCCCTTTCAGAGTTACCAGACAAACCGGAAGACTCGAAGCATCGAACTTGAGCACCACCGGGGGTAAAGTTCCTGGAGGCAGACGCCTAAGATCCGCCATAGCCAGGTTTGCGATATTGCTGAGAGCCGCATTGCCATCGCTGCCCGGCTTGAAGTAAATCTTAATCAGGCTCACGCCCGTAAGAGAGCGTGACTCGATGTGGTCGATGTTGCTGCCCAGGGTAAAGAAACGCTCGAATGTGTCGGTAATATCGGCCTCGATTTGCTCGGGCGGCATCCCCGCATAGAAGGTCGCGACCACGACTACCGGAATCTTGATCTGCGGGAACAAATCCACCGGCATCCGAGCCACCGTCGTCACACCGACCACGGCGATTACCAGACAAAGCATAATGATGAAGAACGGGTTCTTCAGAGCGAATCTCGGCATTACTTTCGCTCTCCCGTCTGGCCTTCGCTCGCACCGGCAGGCGCTGACTCCAACTTAGGCGTCACTACCTCGCCGATTGCATAGTCGGACTGACCGGCGCTGATCACTCGATCCTTTTCTGAGAGACCGTGAATGATCTCCACGGTGGTGGAGGTTTGCTCTCCTAATTCAACGCTCTGCTTCTGCACCCGATTCTGATCGTCTACGACGAGCACGTAATGCTGGTTGCCTTCCTGAACCACAGCCTGGACGGGGACGGTGAGCGCGCCTTTTTTTCCCTGCAACGCAAGCTTCACCTCGGCGTACATGCCTGCAGTCAGAGTATCTTGCGGATTCTCCACGTCAATCTCGGTGTGCATGGTTCGCGTCTCATCATTCAGTGCGTCTGCAAAGCGGGACACGCGACCCTGGAAGTCTCGATTCAAATCGAGAACATGGACCTGCACGATGCTGCCCAGATGGATCATCGGCACGGCGGATTCGGGAACTGGAATCTCCAGGCGAAACAGAGACCACTCCGCGAGTTGCACCACGGGCTGCGATTGCGTCTCAGACGAGGTTCCGGCTGAGATCAACGCGCCTGTGTCGACATACCTTTTAGTGACCACCCCTGCGAAAGGAGCCGTAATGTGCGAATAAGCCTGCAACGCTGAAAGCCGATCAAGCGTGGCTTGCGCCATCCCCAGCTGATTTTGCGATTCAGCTAGAGCCGCCCGAGCGCTGTTGATCTGTGCCTCGGTCTCTTTATCTTTTGCCATCGAATCGTCCAGTTCCTGCTCGGCCACCAAACCCGGCCGCTCCTCTGACGCCTGTTTGAGCCGCGTATAGGCTGCGTGGTAGGCAGTGTGCGTGGACTCCGCCCGCTCGATCTCGCTTTGAGCGCGGCGAATCGCATCTTGACTGCGACCGATGTCCGATTTTGCGCCCTCGACCTGTGCATTCAGTTCTGGGACCTCTAGAACGGCCAGTTCCTGCCCCACCCGAACCTTGTCCCCTACATCCACAAAAATATGGCGGATGTAGCCCGCTACCTTGGCGTGAACATCGACCTGTTGGAAGGGACGGAATTCGCCTGTGAGAGTAATGACGTTTTCGAGTGGAGCGCGAGTCGCCAACACCACCGGTGCGAGCCGTTGTGCTGGTTTGTCGGCTTCTTTGGCGTTTGCGTCACCTAGCGAACGCTTTATAAGCAGCGTGATCGCGCTGACCGCGGCAAGAGCTATAACCGCTCCAATCACTATGTGTCTGCGCTGCAGCGTCATTGTTTCACTCCAAATCTGCACCTATGAATCGTGAAAAGCCATCATACTGCTTCCCCTAAACTCAGATCACTTCCCTCACTTACGCAGGCATGGAAAAGCCTTCTTGGAGAGAGGCCGCCTCAATCAAGTGGCTGAGTTGAAGTTAGTAGGAGTGACTAGCTTTTGATTCCGCAGAAAAGAGTCAGCAGTGCACATGAAAACGCAAATAGGAATGAGCATGAAAATGCTGTTGGCACTAAGTTGTCAATGAAAGGCCCGCGGTTCAACGATTCTCGTAAGGATGGAAGATGTAGTCCTTCGCCTTCACCACCGTATGGCACGCGTTTCCGCAGTCTGAGAGGCTCTTGGGATCGGCGCTGAACTTATCCGATACGGCGTCGTAGTTGAATACCGCGTATCCCCACCCGCCGGTTTTCAGAAATCTCTTGCTGTCCTTTTCCATGACAAAAGCCTGGGTAAAGACATCTGGCACATCCACGGCGAATTGGGCTTCCGTGTCCTTCTTCGGCTTCCACTGGAGCTTCACGATCATGGATCCATCCGGGAAAGGCTGGCCGTTGCCGGGAACGCCGGCCTTGTACGCGGTGATCATGGTCGGGTTAGCGACGATCACCTTGAGTATTTCGTCGGTTCGTGCAGAAGAGGCCGCCGCCCAATCCTCGTACCCTCTGAAGTCGGAGAACGCGATTCCGCCCGGTGATATCAGCAAGTACTTGCCCTTGTCTGGGCCTTGCGCGAAAAGGGCCGCGGCTCCAAGGACGGCGAGCACTGCGACGGCTGTCGCAACGACGGTGAAGCGGGCGATCCTGCCCACGCCGATGTGTGTGTCTATCTTCTGTCCTTGTTGCTCTTTCGCCGCAGATTTCCTCACAAGTTTAGACACGATGTGTTCTCCTTTACAAAAAGCTTTCCGAACCTGATCAACGTGCACTTCGCGAACGACTGCGATTAGACCAGAGGTGAGGGGAGTGAAAACAATTAGACGATAGTATCGATAGTAGCTTCAGGGTCACGCATGCAGGACGAAATTTCCTTCGCTTCGATCGATTTTCAGTGGGAAGAAGGGAGTTTGTGTGACTTTTGCATGAGGACACTGCAGTCGATACGAAGGTACGGCCGATACCATCGTCCAATTGCGTGGCCCATTTTGTTCTGGCCTAATGATCGCGGAGGAAAATCGCATGGCAACTATGAAGGCACCTGCCAAACTCACACAGATGAACGCACGTGCGAAACCCGAACAGATTCGCGTGACCAAGCGGTCGCCCGCCTATTGGCGTGTCACGATCGACAATCCGCCGATTAACGTCATGGGCCCGGAGATGGTCAAGCAGTTCCAGGAAGTCATCGCCGCGCTCGAGGCCGACGAACAGGTCAGGGTCGTGGTCTTCGACAGCGCGGTTGATGACTACTTTCTGAATCACTCTGATTTCACGGCCAAGCTCGAAGACCTGACCTCACTGCCGGACGGTCCCACGGGCTTGCCGCCCTGGCCGGACTTTCTCGCGCGTCTGACCCGCCTGCCCGTTGCCTCCATCGCTCTTATCCGCGGACGTGCGACGGGCAACGGCAGCGAGATCACGCTGGCCTGCGACATGAGTTTTGCGAGCCGCGAGAAAACCATCATCTCGCAATGGGAGGTGGGTGTGGGAATGGTTGCCGGCGGCGGACCCATGGCCAGGCTTCCCCGACTCATCGGCCGAAACCGCGCCCTCGAGGTGCTGTTGAGCTCGGAAGATATTAGAGCAGACCAGGCCGAGGCCTATGGCTACATCAATCGCGCCCTGCCCGATGCCGATCTGGATTCGTTTGTGGAGGCGCTCGCGACCCGGATCGCCAAGTTCGACAAATGGGCGATCGCTCAGACCAAACGCCTGGTAAATACCAGCCTGCCGCCAGATGTCGAACTCGGCGCCGGGTGGGATGCGTGCATCGCTTCGCTCGGTCGACCTGCCGCCCAGGAGGGCATCAACGTGCTGATGGAGCGTGGCTTCCACAAGCCGGGGGATGTCGAAAATCGGCTGGGATACTACCTAGGGCAAATCGACCGCTAGGCCGAGGTCTTGATCATTCTCCCTGGCAAAAGTTAGCATCTCGTCAAATTGAGGGATCAGGATGAACGATCAACTTAAGAACGATCAACAAACGAAGGAGCAGGATTCTGCAGCGCGAGATCAAGAGATCCGTGCAGAACTGGATCAGCATTGGGCGGCGTCCGATGCCAACGATTTTGTAACGGAGCACCTTATCTATCGCGAGGACGCGGTGCTGGATTACCCCCAGTCAGGCGAGCGAACCCGCGGTCGAAACAACATACAAGGCCAACGCGCCAGTCAGCCGAGCCACAAACGGTTTACTGTCCAACGAATCATCGGCGGCGGTGACCTTTGGGTCACCGAACTCATTCTGACCTACGACGGCAAGCCGACCTACACCGTGAGCATCATGGAGTTCACGGGCGAAAAAGTTGCGCGGGAAACCCAGTATTTTGCGGATCCATTCGTCGCTCCCACATTTCGCGCTAAATGGGTCGAACGGATGCCGCCAGAGATCCGCTAGGTCCTGATGAACGCCGTTACCAGGGGAAGTCGACCTGTACGATTCGGGGGACCATTACAGGATATTCTCCAATGGAGGGACATGAGATGGATTGGAAACGGTTGGTCCAATTTGCGCTGCAGGGTAGCAGTGAGTTGGAACAATATGCCATCCTGCTCGTACGTGTTTCGATCGGGCTGTTCTTCGCCATCTCCGGTGCAAACAAATTGTTTGTCGCCGGCGGCACAAAACCTGTTTACGAAACGCTCGTTAAGGCCAAAGCCCCGTTTCCCCGCCAGACGGCTTATTTCGTGGCGGGTGTCGAGTTCATTTGCGGATCCTTGTTAGCCGTGGGGCTTCTTTCGAGCCCCGCCTGCGCGGCTTTATTGGTAGATATGACTGTCGCCACCCTGACCAGCTCGCTTTCCACCCTGCCTAAAGGACTTTCGCCTCTTAACTGGCTCGATGACTTCCTCTACCTTCCGGAAGTCTTGTATGTGCTCTTCTTTATCTGGCTGATCTGCTCCGGTCCTGGAAAGTTCAGTGTCGATTACTGGCTCGCCGGCAAGTTACTGGGGTGATCGATCAACGAAGGTTGCATTGGATTTCGTGCGGCAAAGCATTTATTTAATTAACGATCTGGTTCGAGACCTGTCCAGGTTGCTCACGGTGAAAAAGTGAGTTGCGAAGAAGCCTTCGGGCGCGCGCATCAGGCAGATTCACGCAGTGCCTCCTGTTGTCGACGAACTAGGATGCGGCTGGAAATTCCCACGGCCTAAAGGAAGCCTTTGATCTGCTGGCGCCCTATGGATGAGCAGTTAGTGCAGGAGCGATTCCCAGTTGGCTGGCACCCTTCCTGCGGGTCCAGGTGCGGGCTGATTTGTTGGATGCGAATGTGGCGGAAGCAACTCCACACCTTTTATCATCGCCTGCTTCTCGTAATCGTAGAACCAATCCTCACCGGGCTCGAAGCTGGCAATGATCGGATGCCCTGTCGCCGCCGCATGCTTTGACGCATGCTGACTCGGAGAACTGTCACAGCATCCGATGTGCCCACACTCCGCACACCGGCGGAGGTGAAGCCACCAACCTTTCGGTGACGCCATGCATTCTACACATCCATCGCCACTTGGTTTCGAAGCGGGGTTTATTCCGCGGAGACCTTTTTTCACTCCGATTTCCTTTCGTGTCATCTGTTCGACAAAATAATGTCACGCCACCAGCAAGATCTTGCCGACACCACCCTTTTCTGCCTCTGCTTGAGCCTCGGCCGCTTCACTAAGTGGCAGTTTATCGCTAATCGGGATGACCAGCTTGCCATCTCGCACCGCTTCGGCCATGAACTCGAGCGTTTTCCGGTCGAATTTCGAGAATACGTGCGCCACCTTCACAGATGGATACTTCGCGGCGTTCTGCGGCACCTCGAGAACTGTCGCAAACACTCCTCCCGTCTTGACCTTGGCGATCAGCTTCTCGGCCGTCCTCCCGTCGACCGTATCCGCAACTGCATCGACCGGCGGAAGATTCGCGATCGCGGCATCGTCGTCCGTTGCAACCACCTGATCCGCGCCCACAGTCTTCGTTTCATCGATCTGCCTCTTCAAAACCCCTGCGATCACGGTCGCGCCGCGTGCCTTTGCAGTGAATACTGCCGAACGCCCGACATTTCCTACGGCGCCCACGACGAGAACCGTCTGGCCCGCTTTGATTTCCGTAGCGGACATAAGCTGATTGCCCGTCACCGTCACCAGCGGCAGCGCCGCTGCCTGGATCAAATCGAGCCCTTTGGGAATCTTCGCCAAGAGCGCTGCATTTACGACACAAAGTTCGGCGTAAGTATTGTCCGCCATAGCGAACACCTGGTCGCCGACGGAAAAGCCTTCCACTCCCGGCCCAATCTTCACCACAGTCCCCGCCATATCGACTCCGATGAGTCCAGGGAACTTGAGCGGATAAAAATCCTTCGTTAATCCCGCACGCCGCTTGTAGTCGATTGGATTCACGCTCGCGGCGGCGACCCGCACCAGCACCTGGCCAGGACCTGGAACCGGGTCAGGGTAGTCCTCGAACTTCAGTACTTCAGGACCGCCATATTGGTGGACAACAACTGCTTTCATATTCATCTCCTTGTACCGTGCGCAAACAGTTACTCACAAAACTTAGATGAGCGAAGCCAGAATTGGTCGCCGATGCCGCGGAATCTTAAGAATACGAAATCGGAAGCCGCCAGGATAGGCATGGCGAATAACTTAGTAAGAAACGACGCACCGGTTCTGGTGTTCAACAGTGCTCGTCTTCGCTGAAGTTCGGTATTTGGCCCACTTCAGCACGTCCCAGATCTCGCACTGCAAGTAAAAGCCTGACGAGATAGAAGGCGTTATCACCCCTTTTCTAACGGCATCGTGAACTAGTTCATGCGCTGCTTCGTAGCCGGGAATTTGCACTCGCTTTGCAAGTTCGATCAGTTCTTGCACTGGTAGTTCACGTTGGGCAATCATCGAAAGCAGCAACATAAGGCCGTCCGGACCCGCGAACCGGTCAAGAGCTAATCCCTCTACGATGCCGCGGTTTTTTCTGAATTCGTCTCGCGCATTGTACTGACAGCCGTATGGCTCTCGCCATCTCGGGCTCGTGTTGCAGTCGTGCACTAGCCGTAAACCGCTTACTCTCGGTTTTTGTTTAGTGTCCTCTGCCGCAAGCCACTCCACCCAGCCTGCCTGCAGATCTGAGATTAGTTCGCCGCAAGTATCACATCGCCAACCCAATCGAATGGATTTTTCTTTGGGCATAACATTCACCATCCTCACAGATGTCTCTAGAATTCTTGCACCCGAAGTGGCGTGAGGTGGACTCTTAGCTTTGCACCCGGCGCTCCCGCGTCGCAGCACCCTCGGCGGCAGCCTCTTCTCTATTCTTCTGAGGATGGATGCCAAGGTCGTGCCATGACGTTTCCGCGAGGTTGACGCCGTAATAGCCTGCAGCTTTCTCGATATTCGCGAACGCTAAAGCACGATCGGCATCGGTGACGTCGATGACTTGATCGAACCGGGCAACCGCGTTACGCACATGTTGTGCGTCGGTCAGTGGCTCTTTACGCTGCTTCGGAAACGCGTAAACGCTGTCGGGTAAGTCGCTCTGCGTCGTTAGCTTTCCGTGTTTCTCGTGAGGTTTCCAGGTCGCTTCCGGCATGTGTTTGCCATCCTTATCTTTAGATATTTTGCCACAAGGGGCCAGCGCAGTGTCTGCCCGTGCCAGCGATTACACCGAAGGTGCTCCGGCGAATCAATTGGACGATAGTATTGGCGATACCTTGGCATCGAGTCCTCGGGGAATAAAGTAAGCACTCTGGCCAGGATTTCATAACGTCGCATTTCTAGATGACATTGGGCTCATTCCCGAGGATCTCGCCATCGCCGGCGGAAGCTATGCAGGGCGGATGTCGCCAACAGGGGGTCGCCCGCCAACACTGCTATAGATCTTGCCGGCTTGCGGAACCTCTCACTTCGAGTGAAGTGCCGAATTAACGGCGTCAAGCAAGGCCGTGTCACTGAATGGCTTGAACAGGCATTCTATTGCACCCTGTTCGAGTACTTGCGGGCGAACAGCCTCTTCTCGCGAAGCGGTTATGAAAACAATCGGAATCTCTCGCCGGCTGAGCTTTAGTTCCTGCTGAAGCTGCGGTCCGCTCATTCCCGGCATGGCAATGTCGAGGATCAGGCAACGGGTCTGGTCGACGCAATCGGACGCGAGGAACTCTTCCGCGGATGAGAAGGTACGGGCCGCAAAGCCAAACTCGCCAAGGAGGTCGGGCAGCGATTCGCGCACAGACTCATCGTCGTCAACTACCGATACCAGTGGGCGTTCTACTACACGCCTTTCCTGGCACAATTCCATGACACAAGAATGCGCCTCGCGTGGGAGGGTGTCCATTAGACTTTGGTATCGGTTTTGCCGCCGAGATCAGTTGCGGATAGTGACCGCCATAAAAGTCTCATGCAGCATCCGACACAGAAGGTGTGTGAGTAGCGGGAGTATCGTCGCTCGTCAAACCCTGTGGTCTGCAGGGGATAGAAAACGAAAATGTAACGCCAGGACCCTTATTTGGTGTCGCCCACAGACGGCCATGATGACGTTCGATAATAGAACGGCTGACCGACAACCCGATTCCCATACCTTCAGTCTTCGTCGTGTAGAAGGCTCCGAAAAGCTTATCCGCAGCTTGAGGTTCGAAGCCGATTCCAACGTCGGTCACGCTGAGGCGCACTCGATCATCGCGATCTGGTTCAGTTCGAATCAGCAAATCCCTCGAACGATCATCGATTGTGCTCATGGCGTCTGAGGCATTGCGAAGCAGGTTCAAAACGACCTGCTGGAGCTGGACGCGATCGCCGGCGACCCGTGGGAGGCCGTCGGCAAGTTCCTGGAGCACGATGATACGATTTCTCTGAAGTTCGCTCAACGACAGCGCCAGCACCTCTAGCGCAGCTTCATTCAGGTCCACCGATTCGATCGTGGGGTCCTTTTTGCCATAGAGTGAGCGCAATCGAGAGATCACCTCGGAAGCGCGATTGCCATCGCGAATCGTGCGCCGCGCAGTTTCGCGAGCGCCATCCACGTTAGGAGGATCAGCGCCCAGCATCCGCAGACACGTGCTGGCGTTGGTGACGATGCCCGAAAGCGGCTGGTTGACCTCGTGCGCGATGGACGCTGTCAAAACTCCAAGGCTCGTAACCCTAGCCACCTGGGAAAGCTCCGATCGCGCCTTACTGAGTGCTTCTTCGAAGGCTCGGCGTTCCGTCACGTCCTGAACTGCGCCAATATACTCCAGCCGCCCGTGATCACGCCGGAAGTGAGCGGCGACGTGTACGTACTTGATCGCTCCGTCCGGCATCTGCAGGCGGAACTCGAGTTCTACATCGCTGCGGTCCCGCCGAGATCGCTCGAGATGTTCCTGGAATTTTGACAAATCTTCAGGGTGGATTCGACTACCGATCAGTTCAAAGGTCATCTGCGCATCCCGGTCAATCTGGAAGATGCGATAAAGCTGCTCTGAGCAGATGATTTCATCTGTCGCTACACGCCAGGAAAAACTCCCGATTCGACTAAGATGCTGGGCTTCGGCGAGAAACGCCTCGCTGCGCCGTAGTTCCTGCTCTGCCCGTTTGCGTTCCGTAATGTCGCGCAGATAGCCGGTGAAGGCCGGCGGCCCTTCCAACTTAATGCGTGAGATTGCCAGTTCGACGGGGAATTCGCTTCCGTCAGCCCGTACTGCCGTCGTTTCGATGCGTTTTCCAAGCACTCGAGCCTCTTCCGTGGCCAGGTAGTGGGCAAAGCCCTCCCTATGCTTCTCCCGGAGCGACAATGGAATGATGACGTTTGCCAGAGGCATTCCGAGGACCTCGTCTCGACGATAGCCAAAGGTGTGTTCCGCAGCCGGATTGAACTCAGTGATGCAACCTTCGTGATCGATCGTCAGAATGCAGTCGAGCGCCGAGTCCACGATCGCTGCCTTGCGGGCCTCACTCCGCTTTAGTTCTCCCTCCTCTTGCCCAAGTTTCTCTTCCAGTAGTCTGCGTTCAGCAAGCTCCAGTTTAAGCTCTTCGTTGGCGGTGGCAAGTTCGGCAGTCTGTTGCACGACCCGTTGATCAAGTTGGCTGGCGACCCGCTTCTGATGGCTCAGGAGCCGCGCCCCTTGCAGCGCGATCGATGCCTGATTCGCCGCGACGCTCAGAAGAAGTGCCTCCGTTTGCCGAGGAAAGTCCGTTCGCTGAGCCGCCGCCACGATTACACCGAGTTCGCCCTGTAGCCCCAGCGGCAGAGGCACGAACGAAACGTCTCCCTCACCCATAAGGTTCCGAAGCAGAGGGGGCCATCTGCGAGAGTCACTTTTGGAACACTCACTGAGCGCTTCGCAGATCTCGTGCGCCGAAGGCATCGGTGTTCGCTGCTCAGCGAACCGTACGATCTCAACGGGCGCCTCGTCAACTTCGTCTGTCAGACTCACAGAGACCAGGTCGAGGTGCAGCAGCCGAATGAGCGCATCGAGCAAGCTATGGAGAAGCTGGGGTGGATCGCCGTCCCTCCAGATGGCAGGAAGACCAAGCAGGCTAATAAGATCGTTAATGCACCGTTGAAGGTGCTTGACTTCGCCGGAAGCAAGTTCGGATTGGACTTCCATATCAGGCAGCCGTAAGCGTCTCCGAATTCCGCGTCTAAACGAATAATTGCGACGGTGAAGATGGCCGTTACGCCGCTGTAATCTCTGCCGGTGCGAGGCGGAGC
>DATHOK010000216.1:0-4832 GCA_035484995.1 Verrucomicrobiia bacterium
TGGCCTGAATCGCCCGCCCAATCAGTCCTGCAATTGAAAGCACCCGAATCTTCGGCTCCCGCTTAGCTTCTTCATTCAGCGGGATGGTATTCGTGACCACTACTTCCCGAATCACCGACTTCGCAATGTTCTCCACCGCCGGCCCCGACAGCACCGCGTGCGAAGAACAGGCATAAACCTCGGTAGCGCCGTTCTCCATCAAGGCCGCCGCAGTTTTCACCAGCGTCCCCGCTGTATCGATCAGGTCGTCGATGATCAAGCAGGTGCGTCCATGCACATCGCCGATCACGTGCATCACTTCGGCCACGTTCATTTCCACGCGCCGCTTGTCAACGATGGCCAACGCCGCGTCCACCTTCTTCGCGAAAAACCGCGCCCGCTCCACGCCGCCCGCGTCAGGCGAAACCACCGTCAGGTTCGGCAGGTTCAGTTTCCGGAAGTGATCCACCAGCACCGGAGAAGCGAACAGGTGGTCCACCGGGATATTGAAAAATCCCTGCAACTGCGGCGTATGCAAATCAACGATCAGCGCCCGGTGCGCTCCTGCCGTGGTAAGCAAATCCGCCACCAGCTTCGACGAGATCGGACTGCGCGGCTTGTCTTTTCGGTCCTGCCGCGCGTAGCCAAAATAAGGCATCACCGCCGTAATCCGCCGCGCCGAGGCCCTTTTCAGTGCATCGATCATCAGCAGCAATTCCATCAGGTGCTCATCCACGCTCGTACTGCGGCCATCGGGGTGAACCACCCGGCACGTGGGCTGCATGATGAACACATCGCCCCCGCGAACGTTCTCCTGGATCTGCACATACGCCTCGCCGTCGGCAAAGCGCGTTACCTGCGCCTGGCCGCGCTGCATCCCCAGAAACTGGCAAACCTCGTCAGCCAGCGGCTCGTTCGCCGTCCCGCTGAAAATCTTGAATTTCTCGTCCAGCCGCGCGCGCTGCTTGCGATCCGGCTTTTCCTCGGTTGTGGGTGGGACGTTCTTTTCCATCTTCTCCGCTTTTTCGGTCGGCGTCACCAAAGTAGCCATAAGAAGTTTCTCAGTCCCGTCCTTCAGCCCTGGCTTCAGTTCTTAATGAGAACTGAGAACCGGGAACTGAGAACTGTTTTCTGGCTGGGCCGCTAGGATTCGAACCTAGACAAAGTGCTCCAAAGGCACTTGACCTACCATTAGTCGACGGCCCAGTACCGCAGTTTCACGTTTCCGGTCTCCAGTTTCAAAGTTCAAAACCGAATCCCGGCATCGGTTGCAGCGTGATAACTCTATTAAACAACCAGAAACTAGGAACTGGAAACAAGAAACTTTCGCCAGTACTGGCTCCGCGTGAGCGTAACCGTCGCCTGCGCCGCCCACCCTTGCCTCCGCAGACTGGTCACCGCCGCGCCCGCCGCCGCTTTCGAAGCAAACAGCCCGTACAACGTTGACCCGGAGCCCGAAAGCGACGCATACTTCGCGCCCGCGCGCTCCAGCGCACTCTTGCCTTGACTCAGCTCGGGACACTCAGGAAAGACGACTTCTTCAAAGTCGTTCTTGATCCCGGCCCGGACAAGCTCGAGAAGCGGATTCTCGGCCCGGCCCCTTCCAAAAGGAGCACCGGAGTAACTCTTGCTCAGCCACGCCGAAAGCTCTCGGCCAAGCTCAACCATTCTATCGGACGCTCCAGCCAGCGTCAATTCTCCACTGCTCGCAGACACCACAGACGCCTGAGATAGCGTGGAAGAGCGGCGCTTCAGCGCCGCGTCAACCTCCTGAGAGAGCGTGGGCTTCAGCCCCCGCGACTCTTTAGCCCTAAGCCGATCCCACTCCGCAAACGCCTTCGGAGTCGAAACTCCCACCTCCGGAGTCACCACCACGCAAGCCGTAGCCGCCAAATCGTCCAGCGGATACACCTGCTCTCCGCGCCCCACCCCCAGCACCGTTCCACCCACCAGAAACAGTGGCAGGTCCGAACCCACTGCCGCCGCAATCCGCAACCGCTCCTTCGCCGGCAAAGCCTTCTTCACCACCCTCTCGAGCCCGAGCAAAGAAGCCACGGCGTTCGCCGAGGCGCCGCCCAGCCCGCCCTGCACCGGCAACCGCTTCTCAATCTCGACGACGACATGTCCCTTCGCGTCCAGCGCCCGCATGGCCTGCTCGACGATGCGATAACAGGTATTCGAGTCGTCCTTCGGAACTCTGGGGTCCGCGCACCGAATCTCAATCCCACTGCCTCGCCTCAAGCTCACCCGGATCACATCATGCAACCCGATCGTCTGATACACCGTCAGCAGATCGTGAAATCCATCGCCTCGGAGCGCTCCAATCCGCAGCCCAAGATTGATCTTCGCGAACGCTCGGACGGATATCGTCATCGCCGCATTTAATCACACCGCAAATACGTTGCGATACAATCGTGAGCATTTCGACGGGAAAGCGCACCATGCGTCACTTCGACCCTCTAGGCCTCCTGCCCCTCGCACGCGACCTCGTCCTCCTGCTAGTCGGGGTTGCGGGTGGGGTCCTGGCATGGCTCAGAGCGCGTCACGCACAGTCGTGGCCTTCCACCCAGGGGACGGTCGTAGGCGTCACGTCGCGAGGCATCGGTGGAATCTACAAACCGTGGATCGGCGACTTTTCCTACACCTATATCGTCAACAGTGAATACTTCTCCCGCTTCCATCCCATAAGAGCATCTAGCCGGAAGCGCGCCGACGCTCTCACTCTTGGCTGGAAAGGCCGCATGCTGGTTGTGCGCTATTCACCCTCCAGCCACAAAACCTCGGTCTTGCTCAACTCGGATCAGCCCGGCGGCCAGTTGGGGAACTAGAAAACACCCCCCTACCCGATACACCACCTTGGTAATCTCGACTCCTCAACTCCATAAGCGCAATCTAATGAGGTGTGATTTCGATCACGCCAACTGCCTCCCCACGGCCCTCCCGTTTGGGATAAGTACGACCGCAAACACGAAGCGCTGGCCCGTCTGTGGGGCCCCTGTGAGCGCTGGCCCGCAAGTCGGGCGTAAGGCGTTGCCTGCGGAAAAGCAAGCGGATCGACTTAATTTCAGCCCGCGCTCCACGACGACCGCGGATAGGCGGCGTGTAAGGGCGGGTAAACAGGGGTTTCAATATGCGCTGTCTCATTGCCCGTCTTTCAATGCTGGCGCTCCTTCTTGCGGCTGCAACCTTTGCCGCGGCGCAGGGCGACTACCGAGTGATCTCCGTCACTGACGGAGGAACTATCTCTGGCACCGTCAAATGGTCGGGGCCAGTGCCTCGCCAACTCGATTTCCCAGTCAGCAAGGATCCCCAGATCTGCGACCCGGACGGCAAGAAAACCGTCAGCCTCGAACGTCTGATCATCGGGCCCGACGGCGGAGTAGCCAACACCATCGTTTACCTCAAGGACATCTCCGCCGGCAAAGCACTGGAACTGCCTGAGCAAAGACGTCACCTCGACCAGAAGCAGTGTCGCTACATTCCTCACATTCTGCTCGTGCCCCAGAACGCGTCGCTGCAAATGCAAAGCTCTGACGCTACCCTGCACACCATTCACATGGACGGAGCGGCCACCTTCAACCTGCCGTTCCCTTTCCCCAATCAGCCCGTCTCGCGCACCATGTCCACGCCCGGCCTGATCAATCTTCACTGCAACGGCGGCCACGTCTGGATGAACGCGGAAATGATGGTCGTAAACCATCCCTATTACGCCGTCACCGACGAGAGCGGCAGCTTCGAATTTACCAGCGTCCCGCCCGGCACCTATCAGATCGTTGCCTGGCATGAAGGCTGGGGAATGGCCGGCAAGGAACAGGCCTACGACGTCCTGACCGAGCGCACCGTACAACGGCCCGTCTTCACCGAACCAAAGAGCTGGGGGAAATCGGTAACCGTCACCGCCAATGGATCCAGCACGGTGAACTTCGCGATCGGCAACAAGTAGGATTTAGCTTTTGATTGTGCAGGAAGCCTGGGATCGTGTTGGGCGGACACTCTTGTCCGCCAACCGCCGCCAGCCTATCGAAAGCGGAAAGCCCTCCCCGTTTTCGATCCCCGGGATTCAAGCAGAAACTTAATCCGTGTAAACCGCGCAAATCCGTGGCAAAAGAAGTTCATCCCCGCCGCTTATACAGCACGGCAAACTCAAACCCCGCATTCGCGGGAAACAATTCCGCCACTTTCCTCAATCGCTCGGCCAGCGCCGAAGGCGCCAGCAGCGGATAGTCCCGCTCCCGCAGATCGTGGTAATCCACATCCAGATAAAGCGAAAGCAGGTAAATCGAGATCGAATCAGAGAACGTGGCCTCGAAATACTCATTCTTGAAGCGCTCCGCATCCGGCCCACCCGCCGTAGCCAGCTTCCGCGCTTCAAAGGCATCCAGCGAAGTCTCGCCGCGAGCCCCGGCTTCCACCTGCTTCCACGCCAACTCGCTGAATTCCGCGGAAACTCCGGCAATCTCCACCAGCGCGTGTCCCACGTTGATGTAGAACTCGAACGCCACGGAGAATTTGTCGTCCATCAGCCGCGTCGAGATAAACACGCACTGCGAATCACCCAGATTCAGGTTGCGGTGGCAAACCGCGTTATCGCTGAGCGCCACATCGTATCGGTCCGCAATCAGGATCTCTTCCCCCTGGCTAATGGTCAGCGGCACAAAGTAATAAGCCTTGCGCTTAAGCGCCGCAGCAATCTTCGCGGGCACCGCGGCAATCATGCGCTCAAGGTCAAAGGAGCTGATCGAGACCTCGCCGGCCACGGCATAGCACACCCCATTCGCCGCCTGTGAAACCGGCGTCATCCGCACCACATCCGCGGGGCTCCGCGTAATAACCGTCGCTGCCTGCGACATAAT
>DATHOK010000217.1:0-24299 GCA_035484995.1 Verrucomicrobiia bacterium
GCGTTAAGCGTCGAGATGATCCCCTCAGCTGCGAGCGGAACATGCGTCTCGTGAGCAATCACAATATCTTTGGCTGAGATTTTCTCTCCGTAGATTCTCTTATTCGCGTCGTTGTCCGGTCGGATGGTGGATCCCTCAAGCGAAACGCCTGCAAATAGGCCGCGTGCGCGTGAATAACTCAATATTTCAGCGCGCATCGAGACATCGGTTTCTGCCGATGCGTCACGACCGACCGGTCCGGCTGCTGCCGATGCATCTCCTCCGAGCTTGACTTTGCTGCTCAAGATTCCATTTGCACCGCGGTCGTTCATCACGAGCAGGACGAAGTCAGTCGCTTGGCCGCCGATCTGGAAGCCTACGCTGCCACCCTCAAGGGCCATCATCGAGGGCGCGCCCCAAGGGCCGTTGAAATATTCGCCGGTTCGGCAGGTCATCGCACCGCGGCCGTAACTGCCACCGACCACAAACGCGGCCTTGAGGACCGATGGAAAAACAACCACACAGTCAGCCTTATCGAGAAGATCTTGAGGAATGTCGTCTGGAATATTCAGAATCTCTGTCAGCACCGCGCTGGCATTCTTCAGACGATCCTCGTCTTTTTCTTTGTCGTCTGCCCAACCGGTGGTTACAAGCAACACTGCGCTGATTGCGCACGCGAATATCCTCTTTGTTTTCATGGGGCCTCCTAGAAATGGATATAGTTGCCGCAACGGACGGCCGTAACGCACAGCATAGTTCGACCTAAGCTCCGGACGGTATCGCCACGCAAGAGTTCCTCCTCGCGCTGCGAACGGCAGCGTTTGCGCACGATTATGTATGTTCCCCGATCCACACTGAGCGAGCTATACGTTGAAAATGGTAAACGGGCAAGTGTTTTCCTTTAGATCTCTGCAGAGAGGACCATCGTTGGATTTAGTCTGCATCCAGCTTTTCATCCCTTCACTGCCGAGCGGATTTTTGGGTTACCCGAGACGGCGGTTTTGAGCGCCTCGTCGGTTTCGATCAGATCCAGGACTTTTCTTGTCATCTCCTCATCAATATCCGGCGCCTTGCGGATCTCTACTGGGTAGCGTACCAGCAGTTCCAGGCCCGCATCGGCGAACTGAAGACGTGCTTCTGGGCGTGGCACCTCCACCTGAATATCCACATGGCGCTCGATGGCGTAGTGCTGCCGTTCGATCTCCTCTCGATATTGCGAATAGACAGCGTTTACGGCCGCCACGAGCTTCTCCTCCGCTGACTTATGATTTCCGTCCGGCGCAATCATCACCACGACTTCGTGCCATACGTACTCGGTTCCTGGAATCTGCTTGAAGAGCGGTGTGCCCGTCTGGAAAAGAACGGAATTTGAGAACACAACGATGCGCCCCGTAGGATAGAAATCCAATCCCGTACCCGCCAGTTCCATCAGGTACAACCTCACAAGACCGATATCGACAACATCGCCGGTGATGCCGGCAACGCTGATTCGGTCACCGATCCGGATGCCGTACCGGCCGATGATAAAGAAATATGCGGCAACGGAAAGAAGAACGGCTTGCAACCCTACCGCGATGCCGGCGGTGATGAATCCGGCAAATGTGGCCAGAGAACTGAATTCGCTGACGAAGCCCACGGTCAGGACAATCACAATTAAGAAACCGATTACTACACGGCGCAGTACGAGAAAACTGCCTTCGGCGGCGAGGTTCACTTAGGTTTGTGAAGTCTGTAGCCCAGGAGCTTTCAGCGGCTGGGTCGGCGTAGAGGTTTGTGCCCACGAAACCAACCCGCCAATTAAAGATAGCGCGACCCTTGCACCAATCGACCTAATGACGCGACGCGAGCGAACGGAGGACTCAAATGCACCGTGAGGATTCGGAAAACGCTCAATCGGTTTCATTGTAATTACGATGCGTTCCTGCTTTGACGAGGTTTGTCCCGTATGCGACGCGGACATTTGGTCCGCGGAAAGCTACGATAGAACGTCTAGGGTTTCGTGC
This sequence comes from Verrucomicrobiia bacterium, assembly GCA_035484995.1. GTDB lineage: Bacteria > Acidobacteriota > Terriglobia > Terriglobales > Acidobacteriaceae > Sulfotelmatobacter. The sequence goes on from DATHOK010000217.1 coordinate 1,983, forward strand.
ATCTGGGTAGATGCCGAACGCAAGGGAGGGACGCTACTGTGAACGCTGTATTTTGGCCGGTTCGCAGTGCAGGCAAGGCAAGAAAGCGGCTTGTGTTTGCAAGCGCCGAGCGAGCGGCTGGTCGTGGTATGGTTTAGCCGCTGCTGGCTGCATCAACGTTCGTCGAAGCGGAAGCCTCCGGAGTTCTCACGTGTTCCGGACGGAAGCCGACCCCGATCAACCGGGCAGGAATTCGCCGTAAAATTGGCCAGCGGCGCAGGAGCTTCAGGATCCACGGAAGGGTCAGAGGTTTAGCGTCGCCAAGAACCCGGCGAATCACGTTGTTTTGTACAACGATTTGCAGCCGCTGCGTCGCTCGAGTCGGGAAAGTCCGGCGCCGCTGGACGGCGTGGAGCTCGTTTTCGGAGGGCGTTTCTTGCAGAAGTCTTGGGCCTAGAATGTTGGCCGTTGCCACCGCGTCCTGAATCGCCAGATTGATTCCTACACCTCCGATCGGCGACATGGCATGCGCCGCGTCGCCGATGCAAAGGAGTCCAGGCCGCGACCATCGCGCGAGTCGGTCGACGGCGACGGTCAAGAGGCTAATATTTTCCCAATCACGCAACTCTTCGAGACGGTCGCGCAGGAACGGTGCGAGCCCGGCAATCTCTTGGCGGAAAGATGCCAGCCCCCTTCGCCGGAGTTCGTCGGCCGTGCCTTTGGCGATGACGAAGGCACACTGCCAATACTCTTCCCGATTCAGCAGCACCAGAATCTTACCCCTATCGACATGGCCAAAGGTCTGTGCCGGGTCGCTCGGGCGGCGGCTTAGTCGCATCCACATCACGTCCATGGGAGCACCCAGATTGATTACATCGAGACCTGCCCGCTGGCGAACCAGTGAGTGACGGCCGTCAGCGCCAATCGTCAGACCGGCACGAATTTCGAGAGGTCCCTCTAGTGTCTCTGCGTGCACGCCCGCCACCGTGTCATTTTCTCTGATCAGATCGGTGACCTCCGCCTGCATCTTCAAATGAAATGAGGGATAGCGCCTCGCTTGGTCCCTGATGAAGTTCAGGAAGTCCCACTGCGGCATCAACGCGAGGAAGCGGCAGTGGGTCGGAAGATGCGTGAAATCCCCAATCGTGACGATGTCCTTGCCAACCTGGCCGACGAGCTCGCGTATCTCCTGATGGGGGCGTTTAAGGAACTCGTCGAGGAGGCCAAGCTCATGCATGATCTCGAGCGTTGATGGGTGAATCGTGTCGCCACGGAAATCACGCAGGAAGTCGGCGTGTTTTTCAAGCACGAACACATCCACGCCCATGCGCGCAAGAAGTAAAGCCAACATCATGCCGGCGGGACCGCCTCCGGCGATGCAGCAGCGAGTGTGTATGACGTGGTTCACGCAGAAGATATTATTATCTCGTTGGGCAGAAATCCCAACGGGTGGCATGTCCGCTAACCCAGTAAGCAAAGTGCTGCCGGGAACTCTGCCAACGCCTCCGAGACACTAATCTCAGCGCTTGAATCCAAGAGCTTGCCGGTAAGCATACTGCGATACCTTGTATGGCAGTCGCCGGCCGGAAGCACAACACGCGTGTCCTTCCAGATTCCGGATCCGATTGGCGGGAGGTCAGTGTTATTGAGCAAGCCAGCCACGAGACGGGGTGCAATAACCAGCAACGTGGTGGCCCCAGATTTTCTGGCAAACGCGACAATGTGATCGGCTTTCGCGCCGGCGACTGCCAAGGGCAAGTACTCGCCCTCGCGAAAAAGGCTTGGTTTTTGTTGACGCAAACACAGAGTCTTCCAGGTCAAATACAATTTCACCCGACCGTCCTCGGGAGTCTGCAGCAAGCTCGCCATTGAAGACGCATCCGGGAAGTTACCCGATCCGCAGATACTCTCGAACGCCTGCTGGCGGCGAATGTAGTCGACGGGACGACGGTTGTCTGGATCCACCAGGCTGAAGTCCCACAGTTCATTGCCCTGATAAATATCGGGAACACCAGGGCATGTAAGTTTGAGGAGCGTCTGCGACAGGCTATTCCACATGCCGATGCGAGCCACTCGCCGTTGAAAGGGTAAAAAGTCGTTAAGGAACCGGTTCTTGGGATCGGGATTCAGCAGTGCCCTCACGAACGACAAAACTGCAGTTTCGTACTCCGCATTTCTATTGATCCAACTGGTGTTCTGCTTGGCTTCACGGATGGCTTTCAACATGTAGTTCTCTATCCGCTTAGAGAAAGCTTTCCAGCCGTTCGCGTCGTTTTTATCGGTCAAGCTCAACGGCCAGGTGCCCACCAACGTCTGATAGAGCAAGTATTCATCGTTTGGAGACGGGGCGGTCTGGTCATTGACCAGACGACGCTTGTGGCTGCGATTGAAGCGTCGCCACTCTCGCACCCGAAGCGCCCACAATGCAGATATCTCCGAGAGCACGTTAAGACGCGCGCGAACGTCCTCCGAGCGCTTCGAGTCATGCGTGCTGGTAGCCAGCATGGTGTGCGGCGAACATCGGAGTCGTTCCTGGTTCGCTGCGTGAAACTCAGTAGTGGTAATTCCGAAGCGGTGAAGATTGCTTCCAACGTCATTCAACGAAACCAGCCGGTTGTAACGATAAAAAGCGGTGTCTTCCAGACCTTTGGCCATCACTGGACTCGTGAACTGCTGAAACTTCATGGCGAAGGTTGTGACTGCAGCTCGGTATGCGGAATCTTGTCCGTCGGCGATGCGAGTCAGGAGCACATCGCTAATGAAATCGAAAATGCTGGTGTCAGCAGCCGGACTTCTCCACTTGGAGGAGGCGATGGCGAGGCGGATGTACCGTGCATCCTCTTCCGAAACGCCCGAAGGGCTCACGTAGGTGCGATACACGGGAAAACTGGCGACCACTTCCGTTAGTGCATCGCGCAGGCTATTGAGAGTGAAGTCGCAGGTTCGACGCTTTGAAAGAGCGATGCGAGTAAGGTGGTTGGCAAGTAAATTCAGTTCACTGGCCAGGGCAACCCGCATAATTAGTTTTCGGCAGCGGTATGCAAGATCCTCAAAGTAGATCTGCTCATTGGTGAAATTTCGGTAGATGCGCTCCAACGGCATGAGGCCTGCGGGTTCCACAAACAGACCATTGACGAGATTCGCGAAGTCGTAGCCGGTGGTGCCGCACACGGCCCACCCGGCGGGCAGCCGTTCCGAGCCGATAAGAATTTTCTCGATGACTACGTAATGCACGCCGTTATCGGATTTGGTGGCGAGTGCGATGCTGCGCTTAAGCCGTTCGAAGTACTGCGCTGGATCGTACAAGCCGTCAGGATGGTCGAGGCGCAAACCGTCCACTTTACTTTCTGCCATCAGCCTGAGAACGAGACGATGGGTTGCCTCGAATACGGTCTCGCTTTCCATGCGAATACCCGCCAGGTCGTTGATATCGAAGAAACGCCGATAATTGATGTCATCAGCGGCCACCCGCCAATTGGCGAGGCGGAACGCCTGTGCTTTGATCAGTTCATGAAGATTTTCGAAGCTGGCGGGGTCGGCGGGATTCCCGTTGATCCGTTCGACGGCGGGTATGATGCACTCGTCAATCTCAGGACAGCGCGCACATAGTTCCGCCAGCCGGTGCTTATGAATCTCCTTGTCACGATTGCGCTCAACGATGAGATTGCTACTCGTCTCCTGCCGTCCCGGCAAGTGGCCGAAAGCGGTGATCAGGCTCTGAAATTCCAACAAATCCGCGTTCCGCTCGCCGAGTTTTCCTGCCAGGGAATCCGCGCAGCGGAGCAAAATGCGCGGGTACTCTCGGGGGTTGACCGGGAAACGATGCTCACGATACTGAATGCTGAATTCGCCACGCGCAGAATCGAAAACAAGTTTCAGCTCACCACTCTCCAGAACCGCGCCATAATGATCGTGAAGCACCGGCACCAAGACTTTTCCATTGAGTTCCTCTTTCAGGGGGTGCCAGTCGATGTCGAAAAAACTGGCGTAAATTGAAGCTTCACCATTCTCCAAAACATCGAGCCACCAGGCATTGTCGCTGCCCATCACTCCCATGTGATTGGGAACAATATCCATGATTAATTCCATATCGTGCCGATGCAGAGCTTCCACAAAGCGGTCAAACTCCTCGGCGGTGCCGATCTCGGGGTTGAAGGAGTTGTGATCAACGATATCGTATCCGTGCATGCTGCCCGGACGCGCTTTAAGGCAAGGAGATATGTAGCAGTGACTGATGCCGAGCGCAGCGAGGTAGGGAATTATCGCCGTAGCTCGCGTGAAAGTGAAGTCGTGGTTGAGCTGCAGGCGATAGGTTGCGCGCGGGATGTGCGAATGTGCCGTCATGATTCCTGAAACCACACCACGGACCAGGCTGGCAATATTCCTTGTTGCAGCGCGTCAACACTGACGTGCTTGCTGGCATAGATAATCGGCTTGTCGGGAAGATCAAGAACCGACAAAGATTGTGACCCAAGATTCGCCACAAGAATGATTTGCGTGTCTGAAAACTTCCAACGCGCGGTCAAGCCGCGATCTCCACGAACTTCGTAGTCCGCCTTGATACGGCATGCAGTCGAAAGAAGCGGGAGTATGCGATCGCGCCGCAGTTTCAGAAGTTGGCGATAGAGGCCGAGCCACTCGCTATGACGCGGTTGCGTGATGACGTTCCAGTTGAGCCGCGAGGACTCGAAGGTTGTGGCAGCGTTCGGGTCTGGGATTCGCTCGCGGTCAGCTGGGTCATTGAACCGGGAAAAACGGGCAAACTCATCTCGCCGGCCGGCGGTAACCGCCGCAGCCAGATCTCCCTTGAAATCGCAGAAGAAGAGAAACGGTGTTTCCGCACCGAACTCTTCGCCCATGAAGAGCATCGGCGGGGAGGGGGCAAGCAGAAGTATCGCTGCCGCGGCGCGAACGGCAGAGGGATCCGCAATCTTCGTGATCCGCTCACCGGTCGCGCGGTTTCCGATCTGATCATGATTCTGCAGGAAAGAGATAAACGCAGTGAGTGGAAGACCATCCGTGGACTCACCGCGAGGTTGGCTATCCCTATGGAGGGAAACCTCGCCTTGGAAAGCGAATCCATTGATTAGGCAACGTCCCAGTTGATCGACGGGCTGTTCGGAGTAATCACAGTAATAGCCGTCCTGTTCACCGGTGATCAGCACATGCAATGCGTGATGGATGTCATCATTCCACTGAGCGGTGTAAGCCTGAGGCTGGCAGCGCTCATTACGTCGAAGGTAACGTGACTGGTTGCTGTCGTTCTCCAAAACGAGATGGATATGGCGATCCTGGCCCAGGGATTTCCGGACTGCATCGGCCAATTCCGTGAGGATGTGAGGCTCGGAATCGTCGGTGATCGCGTGAACGGCATCAAGACGTAGTCCATCAAAGTGATATTCGTCCAGCCAATACAGTGCATTGTGGATGAAAAAGTCACGGACGACCCGGCTTTCGGGTCCATCGAAGTTAATGCCTTTCCCCCAGGGCGTCCGGTGGCGATCGGTAAAGAATTGCGGGGCGTAAGAACCCAGGTAGTTTCCTTCGGGGCCAAAATGGTTGTACACGACATCGAGTAAGACCATGATGCCGCGGCTATGGGCGCTCTGAATAAGCTCTTTGAGACCTTCTGGGCGGCCGTAGGCGCTGTCGGGCGCGAACGGGAAGACGCCGTCGTAACCCCAATTGCGGCGGCCCGGGAAATCGCCAACTGGCATCAACTCCAAAGCGGTGATTCCGAGATCTGAAAGATAGTCGAGATGCTCGCCTATCGCAGCGAATGTGCCGCGCGGGGTAAAGGCTCCGACGTGGAGCTCATAGATAACCGCTTCTTCCCATGGGCGGCCACGCCACGCAAGATCCTGCCAGTCGAAAACATCAGGATCGATTACTTCACTCGGTCCATGCACGTCCTGCGGCTGAAAGCGAGAGGCGGGGTCAGGAACGTCCTGCTCATTATCGATTCTGAACTTGTATTTAGTCCCGGCGCCAGCCGCATTGGTTACGAGCTCAAACCAACCGTTCTCGCGGCGGTCAAGAGGAAACCTCATGGGGCCTTTCGCACTATCCAGGCAGAGCTCTACCCCACGCGCAGCAGGAGCCCAAAGGCGAAAGCGCACGCTTCCATCGGAACGACACTCGGCGCCGAACGGCATGTCATGACGGCGCTTCATTCGACTCTTCCCTCTTGCCGTTGGTTCGGCGCTCCATCAGAACGGCCACGGAGCGCGCCTGCAGTGGATAGGTTGCTCCGGAGTCATAGGTATCGGCGGGACGCAAACCACCGTCTCGAGATGTATCCATCCAAGCGCTCCAGCGTGCACCTGGACGATATGCCGGTAATGCGAATTCTACATCCTCATGATGAGCGTTCAGCAGGACGAGGAAGTTCTCATCCGAGAGTCTCCGGCCGCGTTCATCGGTCTCGTCCAGTCCCTGGCCGGAGAGAAACATTCCCAGGCAACGAACCGATGAATCGCGCCATTCGTCTTCGTTCATCTCACGGCCGGCAGGATTGAGCCACAACACGTCCTTTATGTTTGCGCCTTTGATCGGGCGCCCCTGAAAGAAATGCCGCCGCCGGAAAATGGGGTGACGCTTGCGCAGATTGATCATGCGTTGAACGAAAGCGAGCAAGTCCCGATCTTGCGGCTGCAAATCCCAGTTCAACCAGCTGATGGAATTATCCTGGCAGTAGGCATTGTTGTTTCCCATTTGCGTGTGACCGATGGCATCTCCCTGATACAACATCGGTACACCCTGGGAGAGCAGCAGCGTCGCCAGCAGATTCCGCTTTTGTTTGGCGCGGAGGGCGAGGATGTTTGGATCGTCCGTGGGGCCTTCTACTCCACAATTCCAGCTGAGATTGTTGTTGTTGCCATCCTGATTGTTCTCCTCATTGGCCTCGTTGTGCTTCTCGTTATAGCTGACAAGATCCTGAAGAGTGAAGCCGTCGTGTGCGGTGATAAAATTGATGCTGGCGTAGGGACGGCGTCCACTCTGAGCGTAGAGATCGCTGGAGCCGGTAATACGGTAGGCGAGATCTCCCGCGAGTCCGCCATCGCCTTTCCAATAAGCGCGCAGGGTGTCACGATAGCGATCGTTCCATTCTGCCCAGCCCACGGGAAAGTTTCCTACCTGATAGCCTCCTTCTCCGACGTCCCATGGTTCGGCAATCAGCTTTACCTGCGATAACACCGGGTCCTGATGGATGATGTCGAGAAACGCCCCCAGGCGATCAACTTCGTGCAGCTCGCGGGCAAGAGTGGCAGCCAGATCAAAGCGGAATCCGTCGACGTGCATCTCGAGAACCCAGTAGCGCAGACTATCCATGATCAGCTGCAGAACGCGCGGATGCCGCATGTTCAGAGTGTTTCCGGTTCCCGTGTAGTCCTTGTAATAGCGAGGATTGTCAGGTTCCAGTCGATAGTACGAGCTGTTATCTATGCCTTTGAGGGAGAGCGTGGGGCCCAGATGATTGCCCTCCGCTGTGTGGTTGTAGACGACGTCAAGAATCACTTCCAATCCCGCCGAGTGAAGGGTCTTGACCATGGTCTTGAATTCATGGATCGAATCAGTCGCCAGGTAGCGAGACTCGGGAGCGAGAAAGCAGATGGAATTGTAACCCCAGTAGTTGCGCAGACCGCGCTCCACAAGTCGGCGGTCGTCCACGAAGCTGTGCACGGGCATGAGTTCGATTGAGGTCACCCCCAATCGAGTGAGGTATTCGATTACCGGAGCCGTTGCGAGACCCGCATACGTCCCCCGCAAGTTCTCCGGAACGTCGGGATGGGATTTGGTGAATCCCTTTACGTGGAGCTCATAAATCAGCGTCTCGTGCCAGGAAATGCGAGGTGGGGTATCAGCCCCCCAAGTAAAGGCTGAGTCGATGACTCGGTTCTTCGGCATTCCGGCGGCGTCGTCACGCCGATCAAAAGACAAGTCTTCGTTTTTGTGCCCGACCCTGTATCCAAAGTTGGAGTCGCTCCAACGGATAGCTCCCTGAACTTGCTTGCCGTAGGGGTCAAGAAGAAGTTTGTAGTGATTAAAACGATGGCCTTGCTTCGGTGCATAAGGGCCGTACACCCGGTATCCGTACAATTGGCCCGGACGGATTTCTGGAAGGTAACCATGCCAGACCATGTCAGTTTGCTCGGGAAGCCGGATACGATGCATCTCACGTTTTCCTGAAATGTCGAACAGACAAAGTTCCACTTTCTCCGCATGCTCTGAGTAAAGTGCGAAGTTAACGCCTTCTCCGTCCCATGTTGATCCCAAGGGATACGGTCGGCCCGGCCAGACGATGGGTTGAGTTTGATCGGACATCCACCTTGAAATCGTGTGAGCTGCCTGGTGCCCCTCTCGTAACCTGGAATACACCCGTACCTATTCAGGTTGGCACGATACTGACTGAACCGATTGCCCGTACATACAGGGATGCCTGTAACGATTGGGTTGCCAAATCTCAAAACTTCGCGCCCGATCTCGTAGGCGCGACAGGAGCTTATCCCGTTCACGCCGACCGAAGTCGATCTGTGCCAGAACTGTGATGGGCTCGTGGCACATTACCATTACCACTGATACCCGCAAACTGAAATCGACGAAGAGACAATGGATGCGGCCCAGCCGTTCGAAAAAACCTTGCCCTGAGCACGGAGCTTGCATCAAACTCAGGTCAGGTTTGTACAGGATACTCAGTGCCCCATAGGAGTGAAAGGCTTGTACGAATGAAAGAGACAGTGAAGCCGGCCGATGGACAACGTCGTGTAGTGATTGAGAAGATTTCGCCAGAAATTGACTGCGGCCGATTCCCGATTAAACGTGTGGTTGGCGAAGCAGTAGTTGTCGAGGCCGACGTGTTTGCTGACGGTCATGACCAGGTTGGCTGTCAGGTGCTTTATTCATACGGAGACGACAAAGAATGGCAATCGTCACCGATGACGCGGCTGGGTAACGATCGCTGGCGAGGCGTGTTCCCGGTTGTAAAAACAGGGCGTTACAAATACACCATTGAGGGATGGATTGATCGTTTTCAAACCTGGCGCGACGGTCTCGCCAAACGAATCGCCGTCGGACAAGATGTTCGCGTCGATTTGCTGATTGGAGCCAAGTTGATCGAAGCTGCCGCGGGGCGCGCCTCAGGGGAAGATGCTCGCCTCCTCAGACAATGGGCACGCGGCATAAGCGAAGAAGAGAACATGCAATCCGCCACCTCCCTCGCCCTCGAAGAAGAACTGTTCACGGCGATCCGGCGCTATCCCGAACGCGAGTCCGCTACCAGGTACGAGAAACCTTTGGCCGTCGTGGTGGACAGAGAAAGAGCCAGCTTTTCAACCTGGTATGAGGTTTTTCCCCGATCATGCTCGCCCGAGGCTGGACGTCACGGAACCTTCCGAGATTGCGAGGCTTGGCTTCCTTATATCGCATCCATGGGTTTTGACGTAGTCTACCTACCGCCGGTCCATCCCATAGGCCGCGCTTTTCGAAAAGGAAAAAACAACTCAGTGTCGGCCGAGCCGGAAGATGTTGGTAGTCCGTGGGCAATCGGATCGGAGGAGGGCGGCCATACATCAGTCAGTCCCGAGTTGGGTACTCTTGAAGACTTTCGGCATTTTGTGTCCCAGGCTACGGAGCAGGGCCTCGAAGTTGCTCTCGATATCGCGTTTCAATGCACTCCCGATCACCCTTACGTGAAGAAGCATCCGGAGTGGTTCCGGAAGCGCCCGGACGGCACCATACAATACGCGGAGAATCCACCGAAGAAATACCAGGACATTTACCCGCTGGACTTCGAGAGCCAGGATTGGCAGGCTTTATGGGAGGAGCTAAAAGACGTTTTTCAATTCTGGATCGATCAGGGAGTTCGCATCTTTCGTGTCGACAATCCTCACACGAAACCATTTGCCTTCTGGGAGTGGGTGATCGGAGAGATTAAGAAGGAGCATGGGGACGTGCTCTTTTTGGCGGAGGCATTTACCCGGCCGCATGTAATGTACCGGCTGGCCAAACTCGGCTTTTCTCAGTCCTACACCTACTTCACCTGGCGCAACACGAAACAGGAGTTAACGGACTATTTTACTGAGCTTACGCAAACCGAAGTACGAGAGTACTTCCGCCCGAATCTCTGGCCAAACACGCCCGACATCCTTCCGGAGTTTCTTCAGGTCGGTGGTCGTCCAGCGTTCATGATTCGATTGATTCTGGCGGCTACCTTGGGGGCCAGCTACGGCATTTATGGGCCGGCGTTTGAGTTGTGCGAAAACACCCCGGTGCAGCCTGGCAGTGAAGAATATTTGAATTCCGAGAAATACGAACTTAAGCATCGCGATCTGGATTCCGCGTGGAGTTTGAAGAACATCATTTCTGGCATCAACCGTATCCGCAAGGAGAACGCGGCACTGCAAAGCATCCGCAACCTGCGCTTTCATGGCACCGACAATCCGATGGTGATTTGCTACAGCAAGACAACCGACGACCTGAGCAACGTGATCTTGGTGATCGTGAATCTCGATTCATTCCACCGGCAAACGGGTTGGGTCGATCTCGATCTTACTGCTCTGGGGCTCGAGGCGAATCGTGGATATCAAGCGCACGATCTGCTCGGCGGAGGCCGGTATTATTGGCAGGGTTCGCGGAACTATGTGGAACTAACGCCGGAAAGTCTTCCAGCACATATCTTGCGGGTCCAATCCGCGATGTAATGGAAGGATGAGAACCATGGTGCAAACCTTGCAATCGTTAACCGACTTCGACGTATATTTGCTTGCCGAGGGAACATTTGACCGTGCCTACGAGAAACTCGGCGCCCACCTCACGGAACGGGATGGACGTCAGGGCGTGCAGTTTGCTGTGTGGGCGCCGAATGCCAAGCTGGTTTCGGTTGTGGGCGGTTTTAATCAATGGAATCCCGCTGCCAACGTAATGCGCTCCAGCCCTGCCGGGGTCTGGGAGAGCTTTGTGCCAGCTCTCGGTCAAGGCGCAATATACAAGTATCACGTGGTGTCCAACTACCGAGGCTTTACAGTCGACAAAACCGATCCGTACGGTTTCGCTGCGGAAGTTCGCCCCCATATGGCTTCCCGGGTGTGGAATCTAGAAAACTATTCCTGGAATGACGGTTCGTGGATGACGAGCCGAGCAAAGAACAATTCGCTGGACTCTCCGATTTCGGTTTACGAAGTGCACTTAGGTTCGTGGCGGCGTGTGCCCGAAGAAGGAAATCGCTGGCTGACTTATCGGGAGATGGCGCCGGTCCTGGCGGATTATGTCCGCGAGACCGGTTTTACCCATGTCGAATTGCTGCCAGTTATGGAGCATCCTTTCGATGGCTCCTGGGGATACCAGACCACTGGCTACTTTGCTCCTACCAGCAGATTCGGTACGCCAGACGATTTCAGATATCTTGTGGACCACCTTCATCAAAACGGAATCGGCGTTATCCTTGATTGGGTCCCGGCCCACTTTCCGAAAGATGAGAGCGGTCTCGGCTATTTCGATGGATCTCATCTCTACGAACACGGCGACCCGAGGCAGGGAGAACACCCGGACTGGAACACTTTTGTGTTCAACTACGGTCGGAACGAAGTCCAAACTTTTCTCATCAGCAACGCCCTGTTCTGGTTCGACAAATATCATGTGGACGGTCTGCGAGTCGATGCCGTGGCCTCAATGCTCTATCTCGATTATGGACGGCGCGAAGGAGAGTGGATACCAAACCGTTACGGCGGAAGAGAAAACATAGAAGCGATTCACTTTCTGAGATTGCTGAACGAGCATGTTTATGCCGCATTTCCCGATGTGATGATGATCGCGGAGGAATCGACCGCCTGGCCGCAGGTCTCACGTCCCACTTACGTTGGAGGACTTGGATTCGGTCTCAAGTGGAATATGGGCTGGATGCATGACGTGCTGGACTACATGTCGAAAGACCCATTATTCCGCAGCTATGACCATAACAAGATCACGTTTAGTTTGGTTTATGCCTTCACTGAAAACTTCCTTTTGCCTTTTTCCCATGATGAGGTCGTCTACGGTAAGGGTTCCATGCTGCGGAAGATGTCAGGCGATGAGTGGCAGAAGTTCGCGAATCTGCGCCTTCTGTACGGGTTTATGTTCGGCCATCCTGGCAAGAAGCTCCTGTTCATGGGGGATGAGTTCGGCCAGTGGTCGGAGTGGAATCACGATGCGAGCCTGGAGTGGCACTTGCTGGGAAATCGACTTCACGCTGGATTGAGGCATTGGCTGGGCGATCTCAACGCTCTGTACCGCAGCGATCCGGCGCTACACCAACTTGACTACGATGCTGCCGGCTTTGAATGGGTCGATTGCAATGACGCGCAGAGGAGCGTCATCAGCTTCCTTCGCCGAGGGCGGAATCCTAATGAGCGGCTGCTTTTTGTCTGCAATTTCACGCCGGTCGTTTGTCAGAACTACCGCGTGGGTGTGCCTTTGGAAGGTCTTTGGAAAGAGATCCTGAACAGCGACGCAGCCATGTACGGCGGCAGCGGCCAGGGAAACTTCGGCGGCGTGTCGGCTATGCCATTCCCGATTCATGGACGGTCTTTCTCCTTGAACATGACTCTTCCTCCTCTTGGGATCGTCGTTTTTCGGCCGGAATCTTCCGGCGGCTTTTAAGGAGAGGGAAAAGGCATCATGGCAAAGCGGCCGGGCAGCGCGGGAGATCCACTCTGGTACAAGGATGCAATCATCTACGAGCTGCACGTCCGCGCATTTAAAGACAGTAATGGCGATGGTATCGGTGATTTTCCTGGCCTGATTCAGAAACTGGATTATCTTCAGGAGTTGGGAGTCACCTGTCTCTGGTTGCTTCCCTTCTTCCCATCCCCGCTTAAAGACGATGGGTATGACATTTCCGACTACATGAACGTCCACTCGATGTATGGGACGATGGACGATTTCAAGGCTTTTCTAGCAGGGGCTCACGAGCGCGACTTGCAGGTGATGATCGAACTGGTGGTGAATCACACCTCCGATCAGCATCCCTGGTTTCAGGCGGCGCGACAGTCTCCCGACGCGCCGGAACGCGATTTTTATGTGTGGAGCGACACTGACCAGAAATACAAAGACGCGCGAATCATCTTTACCGACACGGAGCGTTCCAACTGGACCTGGGATCCCGTGGCCCAGCAATATTATTGGCATCGCTTCTTTTCCCACCAGCCTGACTTGAACTATGACAACCCAAAAGTGGTCGAAGAAGTTCTGAAGGTGATGCGCTACTGGCTCGATATGGGGGTTGACGCATTACGCGTAGACGCGATCCCCTACCTAGTGGAGCGCGAGGGGACCAGTTGTGAAAATCTTCCGGAAACTCATGCCGTCGTCAGAAAACTGCGAAAGGAGATTGATGCAGACTATTCCGGCCGGGTGCTCCTGGCCGAAGCGAACCAGTGGCCGACCGACGTACGTCCTTATTTTGGCGACGGCGATGAATTCCACATGGCATTTCATTTTCCGCTCATGCCGCGCATCTACATGGCTCTTCGCCAGGAAGACCGGCTGCCCATTACCGACATCATCGCGCAAACTCCCGGGATTCCTGACTCATGCCAGTGGGGACTGTTTCTACGAAATCACGATGAATTAACTCTGGAGATGGTCACGAACGATGAGCGCGACTACATGTACCTGGCCTACAGTGCAGACCCTCGGATGCGCATCAACCTTGGCATCCGCCGCCGTCTCGCGCCCCTGGTTGACAACAACCGCCGCCGCATCGAACTGCTGAACAGCTTGCTTCTCTCTCTCCCCGGTACGCCGATTCTTTACTACGGGGACGAAATCGGAATGGGAGATAACATTTATCTGGGCGACCGTAACGGCGTCCGTACACCAATGCAATGGAACGGGGATCGCAACGCTGGTTTCTCCACCGCAACACCGGCCCGGCTGTACAGCCCGGTCATCATGGATCCGGTCTTGGGATACGAAGCGATCAATGTGGAAGCTCAGCAGAGCGACCCGTCTTCGCTGTTGAGCTGGATGCGTAACATGATTGCCCTGCGCAAGCTCTTTCGCGTGTTTGGGCGCGGCAGCATCGAGTTTCTTGATCCATCGAACCGCAAGATATTGGCGTACCTCCGACAATATGAAGGCGAACAAGTCTTGTGCGTCGCCAATCTCTCTCGTTTCGCGCAGCCCGTCGATCTGGATTTATCGAAGGTGGATGGCATGACTCCCGTGGAAATGCTCGGATATGTGGAATTCCCGCCAATCGCGCGTCAACCTTATCGACTTACCTTGGCACCGTACAGTTTCCTTTGGCTAGAGCTTCAACGGAGGGAGACTCCTGCTGAGGTCAATGTGGATCTGACAGAACGTGCGCCGTTGAACGTAACCGCGGGATGGGAGAGCATTCTCGAGGGAGGCCGCCTGCGCCTTGAAACGGTGGAACTCCTCGAGTTTCTGCCGAAGCAGCGCTGGTTTGCGGGAAAATCCCGAGGGATCAAGTCCGTTCGAATTGCGGACTGGATTCCTTTAAATGCTGCGTTGAATACCCCATCGGACGCGTCGCAATCCGCGCTAGTGCTGGTCGAAGTAGAGTTCGAGAGTGGACCTCCTGACTTATACTTCCTGCCGCTGGCGATGAGTTTTGGTGACGCCGAAAACGAATTCCAGCGGACAGTCCCGAATGCCGTCATCGCCCGGGTTCTATCGCAGAGAGGAGCGGGTTTGCTCTACGATGGAGCCTTCGACGATCAGACTTGCGCGTTGTTGTTCTCGCTGATCGAGAATGCGAGCAGGATAAACGGGCGTCACGGGTGCCTTCGCGGTATACGTGGAAAGGCGTTTTCGGATCTCATGCCTCCAGCCGAGGCAACATTGCAGGTGCGGCGCAGTTCAGCGGAACAGAGCAACACTTCAATTCTCTTCGGTGATCGATTCATACTCAAGCTATTCCGCCGCCAAGAGCCCGGATTGAATCCGGACGCCGAGATTGGGCAGTACCTGACGGAGAAAACCAACTTCAACCAGATTCCTCCTTTTGCAGGCTCGCTTGAAGTCGACGGGCTGGCGGCTATCGATGGCAAACTTGCGAGCCTGGCAATGTTGCAGGGTTTGGTAGCAAATGAAGGCGACGGCTGGAAGTGGACCCTGGAAGAGCTTGACCGCTACTACGAGACCGGTGCCCCGTTGTCATTTCCAGAAAGACTTGAGAGTGACGAGTTCCAAGGTCCACTGGAGCTCTCTGACAATCCCCCAACTCAGATGGCCCGTGACCACCTCGGCCTGTACCTCGAAGCTGGAGCAACCTTGGGACGCAGGACCGCGGAACTTCATCTGGCGCTGGCTGCACCCACCGACGATCCCGCATTTGCGCCGGAGGCATTGACTGATGTGGATCTTCGGGCGCAACTTGCTGGCATCCGACAGCACGCCTCCAGCGTCCTGGACGTACTGAAAGAGCGGCTGTCGCACTTGCCCGACGAAGTGGTCGAGGTTGCGGCTTCAGTGCTCAGCCGTCGCCGTCAGATTCTCGATCACTTCGGCTCCTTAAACGGTGATTTCCAGCGGACACAAAAAATCCGAATTCACGGGGACTACCATCTCGGGCAGGTACTCCGCGTAAAAACCGATTTCGTGATCCTGGATTTTGAGGGCGAACCGGCCCGACCGCTGGCTGTTAGGCGCGCCAAGCAGTGTGCACTCAAAGACGTCGCTGGCATGTTGCGGTCCTTCGGTTACGCCGCTTATGCGGGTCTGATGAACTATACCGCCCGGCATCCCGAGGATGTGACTCGCCTCGAACCCTGGGCGCAGCTTTGGGAACGGTCGGCCGGTGCGGAATTCCTACGCGCGTACCGTGGAGCCGCGCAAGGTGCCGACTTTCTGCCGCCCAAGGATGCTGATTTTCGCAAGCTCCTCAATGTCTTCCTGCTTGACAAGGCGCTCTACGAAGTGCTCTATGAGTTAAACAGTCGCCCTGCGTGGGTACGCATCCCCTTGATGGGGATTATTTCGCTTTTGCCATAGCTGTAAATGCCTCATGCTCGAGACTATCCGGTCCTGAAGGCGGAGAGGAGGTCAAGACCGAAGAGTGGAAGGTGACCTCATCCCGCAGCAAGCGCTGCAAAAGACCGAACAAATAGACACGGCCGATGTGGTAGTGGGCATTCTGGCTGATCTCGATCAAGAAGCGGTGGCGACGGTGCATGAAGCGCTGCGAACGCTTCACGCAGATCTGCGAATCGTGATTCTGTCGAGTAATGCGAGTGCCGTCCAGGCTGACGCTGATTCGGCGAGTTCCGGGAAACGGCCGCAGTTGTCCGTCGTCCCGTGGCCTTTAATCGGGCCGGATGCCTCGGGCGCTCCTTTGCAGAGCATTTCCACTGCCTATCAGTCGATTTTCTCTGCCGGCGAAAGACTGGGAGCTCGAGCCGGCTGCATCATAGCCTCGAAGCTGGAAGCCGTAACCCCACAATGGGTCTGCCAACTCATGCAACCAGTGCTGGAAGCAGAATTTGACCTGGCGGCTCCGTACTATGCTCGCCGCAAATTCGAGGGATTGTTGAATAGCGCCGTTATCTCTCCCCTCATCCGATGTCTCTACGGAAAGCAGATCCAAAACCCGCTGGGACCGGACTTGGGATTTTCGCGAGCATTGTTCGGAATGCTCCGCGGGAACGATCGCAGTGCCAATCGGATTCATCCGCTTGCATCACTCGCGCCAGTTGCTATCTGCGACAACCTTCGCGTCTGCCAGGTGCACGTTGGCCCCCGTATCCTCCCACCCACGGATTGGACGAACATCAGCTCTCTTTTGGTCCAAGCCCTGGGTCCGGTCTTTCTGGCTATGGAAAGGAATGCGGCTTGCTGGCAAAAAGCGCGCGGATCGGTTCCGGTAGCTGGATTTGGTCAGCCGTTGGCAGCATCCCATAACACCACGACCGTGGATGTAGACCGCCTGCTCAATTCGTTCCAACTGGGAACTCGAGATCTGCAAGAGATCTGGGGGTTCGTTCTCCCGCCGGCGACCTTGCTGGAGATCAGAAGGCTGGCGCGTTCGACGCCAGAGCAATTTCAGATACCCGATGAATTGTGGGCGCGAATCGTGTACGACTTTGCGCTCGCGCACCGTCTTCGAACCATCAACCGTGAGCATCTACTGCGGTCGATGACTCCTCTGTATCTGGGATGGGTGGCCGGCTACGCGAGGGAAGTGGAGGCCGCGGACGGAGCCGCGGTGGAGCGGCGGCTTGAGCGTCTCTCGACCGCTTACGAAGTCTCCAAACCATACCTCGTGTCCCGGTGGCGATGGCCCGACCGGTTCAACCCATAGTCGACGAGAGAGGGAGGTTTTTATGAGGGAACATGTCAAGCAAGCATTGGATCAGTCAACGGCGCGGTTCCTAACCGCGGTAACCCAGCTCTTACCCGGTTTGGTGGCTCTCATTGTGGCACTGCTGATCTCGGTCGTATTGGCCTGGATCCTGGCCATTGTAGTGCGCCGGTTGCTCGTCAGCCTTCGGTTTGATGAGCGGCTCGTCCGGTGGGGCTTCCCTTCACCGGCGGAATGGTCACCGATGAAGAGCCCCTCCATTCTGGTGTCACGATTCGTCGCTGCTTTGGTCATCATGACTGGACTCCTCATCGGCGTGTCGGCCTTTGATGCCGAACTGACATCCTTGTTCGTGCATAGCGTCTTTGCCTATCTACCGAACATTGTAGGCGCCATGCTGGTCTTGTTACTGGGAAACATTATTGCGCGCTTTCTTGCGAGAAGCGTACTGATTGGCGCTGTAAATATGAACTTCCAGTACGGTCGCCTGTTGAGCGTCGGCGTGAAGTGGCTGGTGATTGTGTTGGCGGTGGCAATGGCTCTGGAGCACCTTAGAATTGGTTCGGGCATTGTCGAGCTTGCGTTCGGCATTCTCTTCGGGGGGATTGTTCTAGCCCTGGCCTTGGCGGTGGCTTTTAACTCAAAGGAACTCGTCGCGAAATCACTCGAACGAGATCCGGCCAAGACACCTGCCGAGACCATCGAAGACCCTCTCCGCCACTTATAGGACAGGCCGCTCTCGACTTGCATCCTTTTGGGGCATGACGCCCGTCCCAACTTGCGATGGCCCATTCAAAAGATGGTGACGGCGCAGACGGAAGTTCGCTATCGAGATCCCGAGGTCGAGCGTGCCAACCCTATCTGGTTCGTTTGTCCGGGGTTTCGCCTGTTGGATTCAATGAAAGCGCCAACACTCTTCGCCGGCATGGGTTCAGCAAACAAGTATCCCTGCGCTGACCCACAACCGGCCAATGCCAACAGTTGGTGTTGGTCAGTTGTCTCCACACCTTCGGCGACAACTTTAAGATCTAGATTCCGTGCCAGCCCGACAATGGTCTTAACGATGGCATAGTTTTCGGCATCCATCGTCTTAACGAACGACTGATCGATTTTCAAGGTGTCGACCGGAAAACGACGGAGATAGCTCAAGGAGGAATATCCGGTGCCAAAATCGTCGATACTCAGCTTCACTCCTAAAGTCCGGAGCTGCGCCATTGTTTGGGCAGTTGCCGCCACGTCGTCCATGGCCAAGCTCTCTGTGAGCTCGATGGTGATGCACTGAGGATCGACCGCACTCTCTTCAAGCGCATCTTTGACGTGCCCAATAAAGCCGGCGTGCGAGAAATGCTTTGAACTGATGTTGATGCTTGCATATAACGGGGGCTCAGAGGGATAGCGGTATCGCCAACTCGCCGCTTCCAAACACGCCATTTTTAGAACCCAGGCACTAATGGGAACAATCAGGCCGCACTGTTCCGCTACCGGGACAAAAGTGCTTGGTGGTATCGAATTCGATCCCGAGGTCCACCGCAACAGCGCCTCGAAACCCTGTACCACCAAGGTATCTACCGCGACGATTGGCTGGTAGTGAAGCGTCAGCTCTTCATTCTGGAGAGCATGTCTCAGCTTAGCTTCTAGAAGAAGTCGACTCATGACTTGCTCGTGCATCGTTCGGTCAAAGAGCTCAAAGCAAGCTTTACCTTGGTCTTTCGCGCGATACATAGCGATATCGGCATTCTGAAGTACCGCTTCCGCAGATGTCTCGGGTGATGTCAGCGCGATGCCAATGGACGCGCTCTTGAAGACCTCAAGCCCTTCCAGCAGAAACGCCCGTGTAAATGAAGCCTGGATCCTCTCGGCTACCCGGATGGGGTCGCTCGGGTCGGTAACGTCTTCCACTAAAACCGTAAATTCGTCTCCACCCATCCTAGCTATTGTGCCGTCGCTGCGCATGCAGGCTCGTAATCTGTTGCTCACTTCCTTGATTAGAACGTCCCCAATTGCGTGGCCATAGCAGTCATTGACGACCTTGAAATCGTCAATATCAATGAAAAGCACGGCAGCCGCCTGGTGTGGGTGCCTTTTCCTCCGGTCTACGACGCTTTGCAAGCGTCCCAGAAACAAGGCCCGGTTCGGAAGGCCGGTGAGCGCATCGTGTGTGGCGCTAAAAAGCAATTTTTCCTGAGCATGTTTTCGTTCGGTTATGTCTCGAGCATTGTAGACAATTCCGCCGATATTCTTGTGTTGGACCAGGTTTCGAATGACGCACTCGAAATACAGCCACCTTCCGTCTGCGTGTCGTAGCCGGAACTCGTCTATCGGATTCTGGGCGTGCGCGACCGATCGCAGCCCCGTGCTCACGGTCTTCGCGAAATCGTCCGGATGTATCAGATCGGCCACGTTCGTTCCCATGAGACCATCTCCATGCAACGCTAGAACTGTATGGACGGAAGGACTCGCGTATTTGATTTGGCCAGAGGGATCGGCGATGAGAATGATGTCTGTTGACTGCTCCGTTAGAGCTCGGAAGCGCTCTTCGCTCTCGCGGAGAGCGTTGCGTTCGGTTTCTTCCAACTGGCTGATGTGCTCTCTTCTCTGGAGGCGGAGAAAAAGCATCAGGATGGCGGTCGCCGCCAGTATTGCAGCTGCCAGCAATTCATTTCTAGCTCTCAGCGAGACGGTTTGGACCCATTTGTCCTCGCCATCAATGGCAATCTGCATTTGACGCTGCATCAAGTCGAGCTGCGGTCTCACCTCCTGGAAATCGACCTGCTTTGCTCCGTCAAAGTCCCCGACTTGAATCAGGATCCATTGCCGACCGGCAGACATGATGTAGTTGTCTAATACGGGCCAGACTTTCTCCATGGCGGAAGTACGATATGCATGAAGGTGCGCCGCCAGCACTGCTTGAGACAGTGCCTGTCTTGCCCCCCGCATCTCCGTTTCCGCTTCGGGGGTCAGGTTCTGTTCTTGCAAAGCTGTCAACGTTAGAGTGTTGATCTTTCGCGTAAGAACTACAATTTGTTTGAGAGTTACTTGGGCAGAGCGGGCTTCACTGACCTGATTTCTTTGAAACCAAGAGAGAACGGCTAGGACGGCGATTGTCGTCGCGAGAAAGCTAAATACAAAGGCCAATTTCGGGCGTCCCAGTAGACTGCCGTATCGTGAGTCGAGGATTCTCTGGGTAGCCCGGACACTTTTGATCATGAAGACGACCAAATTCCTTCACAAGCAGATCTAATGGGTTGTCGGGAGGATCGGCTGATCCGTCTTACAACAACTGTCACATATCTACTATCGAGGATCAGGTCTGGTTTTGACACATCCGGATGAGAGCGCGACATTACGAAAGTGCTTCGCCTTTCAGACCAGAACTAACGCCACGGCTGTCAGTGGCTGACAAGATCGTCTATCTCAGGAAGCCGAAGTGCAGTTCGCTTCTCCACTTATCAGGCTCCCGCCCTATTGACAAAGATGGCGAAGGGACGGAGGACGCGGCGAAAGGCAGCCACATTTGTGGTGTGCGCGATCTTTTGCTCCCCAATCGTCATGTAATCATGATCGCAGTGGGTGATCGAAGAGATGGCTGGGTCGGACTGAGTTCCTGACCCCAACGATGAACAGCGAGCCCAGGTTGGAAACGCGCAAACCACCTACGAGAGCGAAATGGCGCTCTTCTTCGAGTGCATGCCTCAGTGCGCTCAAAAAGTGTTTGACACTGCCGACATTGTTAGAGATGGCGATGTTACAACAGCCAGAGTCAGGGGACTCACTGCGCAACCTGTAGACGGACTGTAGAATGCACAAGATGAAGGAATTCCACAGCGGACGTGAAGCCAAAGAGTTCCTGATTTCCAGAATTGTCTTGGAAGCACAGCGCGAAAACATTCCGCTTTCAGAGGTCGAGCGAAAGATGCTCTACTTCACGGAAAGCGGATGGACACTTCCTGATATGACCGCAGTCTCTGAGGACTTTGATCGTGACTACAGCCGGAACAAATATGAAAAGAAAATTGCAAAACTCATCGGAAAAGCTGCCAAGCACGACTACAAGGAATCCCGTGAAAACTATGACGCGTGGTGGTCCGCTATCCGTTTTCTGAAGAGAGAAGATCACTACATTTCGGTGATGATAAGAATTGCTGATTTGCGCCCTGCTGGCGATCAATTGAGGCTCTTTGGAACCGCCCTCGCTATCGTAATTTGCTTTACGCTGGTTTTGTTCCTTTCCATTAAGTATCAGATCGACTGGTCAAAATATTTAGGGACCAAGTACGACCGCGCTTTCTTTTTCTGGATAACAGGGGTCTGCGCAGCGACCACCTATTTTCTTCTCCGATTTATCATCGGCAGAAACAAAAGGGACGACTTGTATGTCAAGGCCGTGAAAGCAATTGTTCGTTTCTTTCATCGTGCCTGAATGAGGGTACAACTACCGTTAACAGGCGATTACACTCATTGACCCAGCTCCATGTACCGTCGCACGAAGTCCGGTAGTGTCCTAATAGTGCGTTGCTAAATTTAATCCTTTGCGATCGATCGGCGGTCCCGATGCGGATTGTCGCGCGGTTGGCCGCTGCTGAGTTTGCACTTTTTTCTCGGAGAGGCACCACAGGTCGGACAACGGACGGCAAGTATCCGTTTTGTCTTAGCAGATCGGGTCAATTTGGCCTTAGCGGAGGCAGCCTTGGCGCGGGCGACTGTGGTTGTTTTGTAGATCTTTCGTTTCGCCATTTCCGGCAGTTTGCCAATCTGCCGCGAAGGCCAGCAATACAGATGATCCTGTAAAAAGAGGGGAGGGCCGGAAAATCCAGCATGTTCCGGATAACTGTTGAGAACAGGCGATTACACTCATCGAGCACTGGGTTAGCCCCGGCCTGCGTCAATGAGCGTAATGCCGATTTTGCGCCAACCATCGCTTCTGGGACGACACCAACTTCCCAGCCTTCATTGACTTGCCCTACCTCTAGTCCTAAGATTCAGCCCAATGATCGGTCAAACCATCTCGCATTACCGCATCGTCGAGAACCTTGGCGGTG
>DATHOK010000218.1:0-21511 GCA_035484995.1 Verrucomicrobiia bacterium
CAACGCGCTGCGTCGCGTGTTGCTCTCCTCGATCGAAGGAGCTGCCGTTACGGCAGTGAAGATCGAAGGCGTTTTGCACGAGTTCCAATCGATTCCCGGAGTTGTCGAGGATGCGACTGACATCATCCTCAACCTGAAGCAGATTCCGTTCCGGCTGAACGGCGATGCGCCCAAGGCGATTTACCTGCGCGCTGAACAGCCCGGTGTGATCACCTCCGGCATGATCGAAGCTGACGCCGACGTCGAGGTTCTCGACAAAGATGTATACATCGCCACCATCAGCGAGGGTGGCAAGCTCGACATGGAAATGCGGCTCAAGAAGGGCCGCGGCTACGTTTCCGCAGACAAGAATTTCGACGAAGATCTCGGGCTGGGATTCATTCCTATCGACTCGGTGCACTCGCCAGTGCGCAAGTGCAACTACTCGGTAGAGGCCGCTCGTCTGGGTCAGATCACCGACTACGACAAGCTGGCGATTGAAATCTGGACCAACGGCTCGGTCACTCCAGCCGATGCGCTGGGTCTGGCGGCGAAGCTGCTCAAAGACCACATGAACATCTTCATCAACTTCGAGGAGGAGCTGGAGGCGCAAGCCGCCGGCGCCTCTGAC
Source organism: Verrucomicrobiia bacterium (assembly GCA_035484995.1). GTDB lineage: Bacteria > Acidobacteriota > Terriglobia > Terriglobales > Acidobacteriaceae > Sulfotelmatobacter. The sequence continues at coordinate 611 of DATHOK010000218.1, forward strand.
AAGCCGGAGATTCGCAACGAGAACCTGAACCGCTCGGTCGAGGAGCTGGAGCTTTCGGTTCGCAGCTATAACTGCCTGAAGAACGCGAACATTCAGACCATCGGCGAGCTGGTGCAGAAGAGCGAAGCCGAGATGCTGAAGACCAAGAACTTCGGCCGCAAGTCGCTGAACGAGATCAAGGAAATACTTTCCTCGATGGGTCTGAGTTTGGGCATGAAGATCGACGAGCACGGGAACGCCGTGCCGGGGCCGACTTCGAATCTGGTTTTGCCAGCTTCGGCTTATGGTCCGGACGATCAGCTGTAAGAATGCAGGGATCAGGGGATAGGGCTCGGGGGCCAGCGAATGCGAATTGCTCATCCCTTGCCCGTGATTCCTAACCCCTAGCCACTGAGGTTTTGCCATGCGTCACAAAGTTGCGGGATACAAACTCGGACGGAACACTGCGCACCGGCGGTCGCTGCTGCGGAACCTGGTCACCTCGGTGATCGTGGAGGAGCGGGTCGAGACGACCGTTCCCAAGGCCAAGGCTGCGAAGCCCATTGTCGAGAAGATGATCACACTGGGCAAGCGGGGCGACCTGGCTGCGCGGCGTCTGGCCGGCGCGTACCTGATGACCGACGAGGCGCTGGTGAAGCTGTTCGACACCGTTGGACCACGTTTTGGCGATCGCGAAGGTGGATACACGCGGATCATTCGCACTGGCTGGAATAAGGGCGACGGCGCTGACAAGGCTTTTCTCGAACTGCTGGGCAGCGAAAAGGTGCTGGACGAGAAGCGCGAGAAGCGCGCCGAAGCCCGCGCCAAGAAAATTGCCGAGGCCAAGAAGGCGATGGAAGATGCCGAGGCGCAGGCTCAGCACGATGGCGGGGTCGAGCAGGTGAAGGAAGAATCAGAAGATAAGAAAGAGTAGCATCGATTTTGGACTGGGGGCACGGCGCGAGCCGTGCCCTTTCTCTTTGCGTGCAGGGTGCGCTGCCATGCAGCAGATTCCTCGCACGCTCTCTCCGCGCGTTGCGCGGCTGCGAGCGGCTCGGAATGACAAATCTCGTGGGATCCAAGTTTCCCCACTCGTACATGTACCCTCGCGGCTTCCGACGGTAATCTTGCCGTAATTTGCCATCCAGATAAAATCTCTCTCAGAATGGGATTTACTCGCACACAGATCGCGATTGCCGTCACCGCTGGCGCGTTGCTGGTGTTTGGATTTCTCGGATACATCTGGTGGCTGAGCAATCAGGGGCCGGTGTTGGCGCGGTCCGAGGACCACGATCCTTTGACCGGACTGCCGGTCAGTATCAGGATGAATCCGCTGCGCGACCGAACGATTGAGCACAGCGCCAACCTTTTTCTTCGCCAGTTGCGCGATGGTCACTGCGACGAACTGCTCTCTGGGTGGGAGCACGACTACCGCAAAAAGTATGCTCACTTCATCTGCAACTCCGAGGCGCAGCATCCATTGCTTTCGTGGGAGCTGGCGGAGTGGGAGAGCGCGCCGCCGCTGACGATTCTTCATTACCGCGGGAAGCGTCTTACCAGCCCAGATCAATCCACCACCTACCGGGAACTCTTCACAGTCACCGAGGAAAATAAGGATGGGCAGTGGTTGGTGTCTAAGTACGACGCAATGTACTGAGAACAGTTCTCAGTTCTCAGTTTCTAGCCTTTCCGCTTCGTGGTAAAACTCCTTCATGCCTGATCGTTCTGCTGAGCATGAGCCGTCCGCTGAGCGGAATATCTATGCTTTCGGCTTTACTTCTTTCCTGAACGATACCGCTTCGGAGATGGCGTACTGGGTGCTGCCGGCGTTTTTGGCATCGCTGGGGGCGGGGCCGGCGCAGTTGGGATTGATCGAGGGTATTGCCGAGAGCGTGGCGTCATTTGCCAAACTCTTTTCTGGATACCTTACCGATCACATCTCTCGCCGCAAGCCGGTCGTCGTAGCGGGATACTTTGCCGCTAACGCGGTGAAGCCGCTGCTTGCGATGGTCACGGCGTGGCCGCAGATTCTGCTGATTCGCTTCACTGATCGATTGGCCAAGGGTGTGCGTGGAGCGCCGCGCGACGTGATGGTCGCAGAATCCGTGCCGAAGGAGCGGCTGGGTTCGGCCTACGGACTGATTCAGTCGATGGATTCCGCTGGAGCGATTGCCGGGCCGCTGGTTGCTTTGATCCTGCTTGGGCGTTTTGGAATCCGGAGCGTGTTCTGGGCAGCGGCAGTTCCGGGCGCATTGTGTGTGCTGGTTGCGCTGCTAGGGATTCGAGAAAGGCGCCGGGCTGCGCCGGGCGGACAAAGGGGGACGGCTGTCCCCTCAACTGAGAAGTTCGAGCCGGGTGCTGCCTCGCGCGGACAGAGAATTACTCTGCCCGCGTCCTTTTACTTTGTGCTGGTCGCGGTGACGCTGTTTTCTCTGGGGAACTCGAGTGACATGTTTCTGGTTTTGCGGGCGCAGAATGTTGGGATTCGGGTGGCGCTCGCGCCCCTGCTTGGGCTGGTCTTCAACATTACTTACACGCTTGCATCGTGGCCTGCCGGGTGGTTCAGCGACCATGTATCGCGGCGGCTGGTAGGGTCGGCGGGCTATGTGATTTTTGCGGTGGTGTATTTTATTTTCGGGAGTGCGCCGTCCGCTCTGACCATTTGGGTCGCGATGGCCGTGTATGGATTCTATTACGCTCTGACGCAGCCCGTGCTGAAGGCTCTGGTGGTAGAGACGGTTGATTCGAAGGTGCGCGGGAGGGCGTTGGGGATCTATTTTTTTGTGACCAGTGTGGCTACTTTGGCGGCTAGCTTGATCACCGGCGAACTGTGGAAGCATTACGGCGCTGCGATTCCGTTTTACTTTTCGGCGGGGATGGCTTTGGTTGCAGCGGGGATTCTGCAGCTGGGGCCGGCCGGGCACGGGCGTTCGCTCAGCGGCTAAAGCCCCGGTCCGAAGCATTGGCAGTAAACGCCGGCCTGAAGGCCTGCTCCACCCACTGAGACCAGGCCCACTAGGAAGTGGAGACCGTGCGCTTTCCGAAACTTCTTATCCACAACAATACGAGCACCTGCGCTGCGATTCCTGCGCAGGTGTCGAGAACGACATCGTGCACGGCGCCCGTGCGCGACGGGATGAAGGTCTGGTGCCATTCGTCGAGACTGGCTACCAGGGCGGTCCCCAGGATGGCGATGTTGGCCCAGCGCATGGTCCATCTCAGGTGGTTCGGCGCGGGCAGAGTGGCGCGCCAGGCGCGGAAGAGCAGGATGCTAAGCGTGCCGTAGCCGACGACGTGGCCTGACTTGCGAATGTAGAAGTGCCAAACCGCGAAGTGCTCCCGGTCGAGTCCGAAGAGGAAATGCAGTAAGGGATAAAGAATGCGGCCGGTGTTGTGGGCGGAGAGCATGGCGCTGGATTCGATGGCGATGACGATCAGCCAGAGGATGGCAGCGATCCAGGCCTTGAGAACCTCATGTCGATCGTTGCTCAAGCTGGTCGCGCACTCGCGATGGTGTTTATCCTACTCGACGCCATAGTTGGGAGCCTCGCGGGTGATCATTACATCGTGGACGTGGCTTTCGCGGAGTCCGGCGCCGCTGATGCGCACGAAGCGGGTTTTCTGCAGGAGTTCGGCGATGGTGCCGCAGCCGCAGTAGCCCATGCCGGATTTCAATCCGCCAACCATCTGGTGGACGATCATGGCGACGGAACCGCGATACGGGACGCGTCCTTCAATGCCTTCGGGAACGAGTTTGCCGAGGCGGTTGGATTCGCCATCCATAGAAGAGACGGCGGCGGAGGAATCGCCTTCAGTGTTCTGGAAATAACGTTCGCTGGAACCCTGTGCCATGGCGCCGATGGAGCCCATGCCACGATAGGACTTGAAAGAGCGGCCTTGATAGAGGATCAATTCGCCGGGACTTTCATCGGTACCGGCGAAGAGCGAGCCAATCATCACCGCGCTTGCACCCGCGGCCAGGGCTTTAGTGATGTCGCCAGAGTACTTGATGCCGCCGTCAGCAATGATCGGAACGCCGGCGTCTTTAGTGGCACGGTAGGCTTCGGCGATGGCAGTGATCTGGGGCACGCCGGCGCCGGTAACTACGCGCGTGGTGCAAATGGATCCGGGGCCGATGCCCACCTTGATGCCGTCGGCTCCGGCGCGAGCCAGTTCGCAGGCGCCGTCGAAAGTGGCGACGTTGCCGGCTAGTAGTTGCATCTCGGGCAGCTTCGACTTGATAAGCTTCACCGCTTCTAAAACCTTGGCGGAATGGCCGTGGGCGCTGTCGATGGCGAGCACGTCGACTTTGGCTTCGGCCAATTCCTGGGCGCGTTCGAGGAAGTCGCCGGTCGCGCCGATGGCCGCGCCTACGCGCAGACGTCCCTGAGAATCTTTGGCAGCGTTAGGATATTTCAGCTTCTTCTGAATGTCTTTTACCGTGATCAGTCCCTTGAGGTTGTACTTGTCATCGACTACGAGGAGCTTTTCGACGCGATGCTCGTGGAGGATTTCTTCGGCATCTTCGAGCGTGGTGCCGACAGGAACCGTGATGAGATTTTTCTTGGTCATCACGCGATCGATGGGAATATCGAAGCGGCTCTCGAAGCGCAGGTCACGGTTGGTGAGAATGCCGACTAACTTGCCATGCTCGGTGATGGGCACGCCAGAAATCTTGTAGCGGCGCATGATCTCCAGCGCGTCGCTGACCTTGTCGGTGGGCGACATCGTGACCGGATCGACGATCATCCCGCTTTCCGAGCGCTTCACCTTGTCGACTTCGTGGGCCTGCTGCTCGATGCTCAGGTTGCGATGAACGATACCTAGACCGCCCTGCTGGGCGAGCGCAATGGCCATGTGGGATTCGGTGACGGTGTCCATAGCGGCGCTGACAATGGGAATATTTAGGGTGATGGTGCGCGTGATCTGGGTCTGGGTGGTGGCGGTCGCGGGAATTACGTCGGAGCGCGCGGGTAAGAGGAGGACGTCGTCGAAGGTTAGAGCTTCGGGTACGGGAAAATGAATCATAGGGTTCTCGGAAATCCTCCAGCTTGTGGGTGAATCTTTATTCTAGAGAGGGGACCGGGTTGAGGCAAATCGGAGGTTGGGCTCGTGGGCATCGGCGCCCAGTACGACAGATGGGCAGGATTGCCCTACACCCATGATGCCGTGCCGACCGAGATTCCTCCGCGCGTGAAGCAAAACACGCGCTGTCGGAATGACAAGGGCTTGCTTCTTCGACCGTCTCAGTGTTGATATCATCGCTAGTCTTGACTGAAACAAGGGAGCAATCATGCGCAGACTGATTTTCTTTGTCTGTCTTCTGGGATTCCAAACCGCGCTGGTGGCGGCACAGCAATACGACCTTGTGATCGAAGGTGGGCGCGTCCTTGACCCTGAGACTGGGCTGGACGGGGTGCGGAACGTTGGTATTCGCGATGGGAAGATTGTGCGCGTCTCGACTGAAGCTTTGAGCGGGCGGCGCATGATTCATGCTGGCGGCCTGGTGGTTGCTCCAGGATTCATTGATCTGCACCAGCATGGCCAGGATATGGCGAGCCAGCGGGTCAAGGCACTTGATGGCGTAACTAGCGCTTTGGAATTGGAGATTGGCGCGCCTGATGTCGCACAGTTCCTCAGATCTAAAGAAGGTCACTCGCTGATTCATTATGGCACGTCGGCCAGCCATGTGGCGGCTCGGGCCGCAGTGTTTGGGGCGCCACTGCCTGCCGGGACAATCCTGCCTAAGAGCGGACCCGCGACTGATTTGCCTGCCACTCCGGAGCAGATCGAAGCCATACGGCAGCGGCTGCGCGCGGAGCTTGACGCCGGCGGCTTGGCGGTTGGTATGGGCATACAGTACGTGCCGGGAGCGACGCGGCTGGAGGTGATTGACATGTTCCGTCTAGCAGCCGAGCGGGGGCTGCCGGTTTACACCCACATGCGCAGTGCCGGGCGAGTCGAGCCGGGGTCCGCGATTGAAGCGGTCAGCGAGGTAATTGGCGCGGCTGCCGTCACCGGCGCGTCGCTGCATATCGTTCACATCAACAGCACATGCCTGCGCGACTCGCTGGAGTGTCTTTCGATGGTGGAGGGAGCGCGCGCCCGCGGGCTGGATGTTACGACCGAGGCGTATCCCTACATCGCGGGCATGACTGCGGTGAACTCGGCGTTGTTTAATCCAGGCTGGCGGGAGAAACTCGGAATCGATTACGGCGATCTCGTGCTGCCGGATTCTGGCGAGCACCTCACCAAACAGCGCTTCGACGAACTTCATAATTCCAGCACGACCCAGTGGGTGCTGGTCTTCGCCAACACGCAGGAAATCGTGGACAAAGTGATTCCTCATCCTTTGGTGATGATTGCTAGCGATGGGGCGGAAGGACATCCGCGCAACGCCGGAACTTATTCGCGGGTGCTGGCGCAGTATGTCCGTGAGAAGGGAACGATTACGCTGATGGATGCGATCCGGAAGATGAGCTTTATGCCGGCGGAAATGCTGGAGCGGTCGTCGCCGGCGGCGCGGCAGAAAGGCAGATTGCAGGAGGGCTGCGACGCTGACATTGTGGTGTTCGATGCGGCTACCATCAGCGATCGGTCTACCTTTGAGAAGCCGATGGAGCCGAGTGTGGGCGTGCGGTATTTGGTGGTGGGAGGAACTGTCGTAGTCGACGAAGGTAAGATTGTGCCGGATGTGTTTCCGGGGCGGGCATTACTTGGGCCGGGAAAGTTGGCTCGGCAGTAATACGCGGAACAGGGGGGCCTCTGACCGTGCCGGCTTATGAGCCAAATCGAATCGTGCCGAATCACTTACTGAAGCGTACTGAAGCGACTACTGACTCTGCGGTTCCTTGTGCTGTGCATCTCTGGCCGTCGCTGACTTCTGTCCTGAATTGACAGAGAACAGCATGTAATGGTCAAAACTATGCCGGCGATAATAGCGGTGCCTATTAATCTCGAGGAAGAGGTCGACACTCTGCGGCAACCAAAGCTGAACGTTCTTCTTTTGGAATTGGACCGGACCGTACTCGGTAATTTGATGCTGGACGGTAAGTCGCTGAACGGAATTCACGAGTTCCGCTTCGACGCGCACGATCTGAAAATTGTCTGAATTGATCCAGGCCCGTCCCTTTTGGCTCACACCATAAGTTTGGTCCCGCTCGCCGTAATCTTCCAGCCGTTTGGGCTTGTCGTCCCGCTGGCGGAAGTGTACCAACCAGGTCGCGTTTCCATGCCACTGGCCCAGGCCCTCGCAAGTCAGGTCGAAATTTTCCTGCATATCAGGATGGAAGATAAGCGCCGCAGCCATAAATCCCTGAGTGGAGATGTGATCGGGAAGGCTAGGGAGAGCGTCCGGATTGTTGCGATATTCGTCAACGGCTAAAAGCCCAGGAAGCTCTTCGGTGATTGAAGCCACGTAGTTGAACTTGCGAGTCTCCTTGGTGAGGGGATTGCCAGCCCGATCGAGCTGTTCGTGAAGCAGGTCTTCGATGGCGCTGAATTGTGACATGGAATCGACCAGTTCCTTCACCCTCTCACCCGCCATCTGTAAGACCTGCTGGGTGGGGCAGCTTACGCCTGGCGCAACCAATGGCTTTACCTCATCGACTCCTGGAGGGCCCCAGGCGCTTGGTGGCAGGCTGGGGCTGGAGGACGCCAGCACCAGGTCACTTCCCGGCTCTTGACCGCCAGGTGCCCCGTCGCCGGCATCACGGGCTTCGATTTGAGCAATCAGTTTCTTTACCTGCGGAACGGTGGGATTATTGGCGTTAGTTTGCAGGAATGCGTTCAAAGCAGCAATGCTTTCCGGAGTGCGCCCAAGGTTAGCCAGGGCTAGCCCTAAAGCCAACTGGGCGTCGCTTGCGGAACCCTTTCCCGCTTCGATTGCGACCTGAGCTTGTTGACGGGCTTTTTCGAACTCTTTCTGCTGCAAGTAGGCATCGGCAAGAAGGTTGTGCGCCATCCAGTCCGCGGAATTTGCGATCACGGCCTGCTGCAACGTCTTCCGCGCCTCTTCCGCCTGTCCCTGGTGCAACTGCTCACGCCCCAGCAGAATGAGAGCCTGGACATTCCGCGGATTCAAAGTTACGGCGCGCTTCAGGTAGGCCCCCGACTTCTCCATGTCTTTCAACTGCAGGAACAGATATCCATATAAAAAGTTCAGCTGGGCGCTGGATGGAACAGCTGCGTAGACTCTATCGAGGTCTTTCCGCGCCTTTGTGAAGTTTCCAGACTTGAGTTCGTCAACCGCCCGCTTCGCATCCTTGCGCAACTTGGGCGGGATTGCGTCGTCGCTGGCACTCAATTCAGCCGCGGATGGGTCACTGTGCAGGATTATCTCTTCTTTAAGAGTCCGTGTGCCGGCGACCTGTATTTTTACTTCGTCGTGCCCAGTCAGGTATCCGACTGCGCTGACTTCAAGGTCGTAATCTCCAAAGTCGACGCAAAACGTTGCCTCGGATTCCTTCGACGTACTCTGCCAAAGCGTGACATCCTTTTTTGGTTCATACAGTTTGGCAACCGCCTGGCGATCGAGAAGAGCGTTCTTCTCAGTTCGAACCGTCAGCTGAAGCGTTTTCTTGTCGCAGTAAGCTTTTTCTAGCTCACGCATGCGGAGTTGATCGATTGCGGGCTGTCCCGATGTCAGGGAGCCTGGCGATGTCACGGGGCCTGCCGATGGCGGGGAGCTGGGCGCGTGCTGGGCGCGTGCTGAAGCAGGACACAGGAAAATTTGGAAAAGCAGCAGTCCTGCCCATAGCGGAGAGGAAGAATGGTGATTTCCCTTTCTAAGGGAACATGCCGATATCATTAGGACCCGGTGCGGAGGCGGAACCACTTCGCGTCGCCATTATAGGCGCAGTTGCTTCTTTTTCGAGGCTTTTGCGTTGCGAATACGAACTATTCCGCCTCGGATAGTGACGCCCTAATTTACAGTGAGCGGCGGGGTAAAGCTGCCGATTCTTCCCGTGAAATTGGAGGGGAGCCATCGTCGTGGGGCACCCAGAAACTTGGGGGGGATTTGTCTTTTTCCATGGTCGGGGCGTATATTAGAAAACTGAGAACTGTTGTGTAGTACCGGAGTTTGGCGAAGCACACCAGTGGGCGCAAGCCCACTTTTTCGTTGCAGAGGAATCGGCCGGGTGAGCTTGGCTGCAAGTTATTGGATGCATGGCACTTGAGCTTGATCGGGTACGAGAGATTGCGGAGCGGGTAGCGGCCTCCAGCGGGCTGGAAGTGGTCGACTTGGAGTTTCGCGGGAGCGGCAAAGCCCGCATGCTGCGCGTGTTTCTGGACAAGCCCGGAGCGGCGAGCGGCGACGTGCTGGCAGGAATTACGCACGGAGACTGCGCGAACTTCAGCCGCGAGTTTGGAACGATCCTCGATGTCGAGGATGCGATTTCGACGAGCTACACGCTAGAGGTTTCATCGCCTGGGTTGGATCGGAAGCTGACGAAGGCGGCTGAGTTTGAGCGCTTTGTCGGCAGCCGGGTGAAGCTGACGACGAGGAATCCGGTTGGCAACAACCGGTACTTCGAGGGGCGACTGGAAAGTTTTCGCGATGGCCGGCTGACGCTGGATTTGAGCGTCGCGAGCCACAAGTCGCGCCGCAAGATGAAGATGGGCGCGGAGCAGGCGCAGAAGATCGGGATTGAATTCGCCAATGTGGAGAAGGCGAATCTGGTGCCAGAGATCTAGGGAGATTGGGTAATCGGGTAGTTTGTAATTGGGTAATTTGAAACCCGGAGTGAGCGGTTCAATTGCCAAATTACGAAATTCCCCAATTGCTAAATGGTTTTCTATGGCTAGTGAGCTCTACAACACGATCGACGCGTTGAGCCGGGAAAAAGGGATTGATCCGCAGATTGTGGTTAGCGCGGTGGAAGACGCCATTGTTATGGCTACGCGCAAGTACTACAAGACCCAGGAAAATCTGCGCGCCGAACTGGATAAGGAAACCGGCAAGATCAACGCCTTCGCGGTGAAGACGGTGGTGGAGACGCCGGAGCAGGTGGAAGATCCTTTGCTGCAGATCACGCTGGAAGATGCGCGCAAGGTCGATCCGAACCTGGAAGTTGGCGGAGAGTTGCGTACGCCGAAGGTTACGGAAGGGATCCTCGGCCGTATCGCGGCGCAACTGGCGAAGCAGGTGATCTTTCAGAAAGTGCGCGAGGCGGAGCGCGACACCGTCTACAACGAGTACATTGGACGCGTTAACGAAGTGGTGAATGCGACCGTGAAGCGGGTGGAAGGTCCCGATGTGATCTTCGACATCGGCAAGGCGGAAGCGCGCATGCCGCGCAAGGAGCAGTCGCGGCTGGAGTCGTTTGCGATCGGCGAGCGGGTGCGGGTGGTGATTGCGCGGGTGGAGAAAGCTTCGAAGGGACCGGGCGTGGTAGTTTCTCGCGCCGTGCCGGATCTTGTGCAGCATCTGTTCCAGACGGAAGTGCCGGAGATTTATGACGGCACGGTGGTGATCCGCGCGATCGCGCGCGAAGCCGGTGAACGCACGAAGATTGCGGTCATGTCCAAAGACAAAGACGTGGACGCGGTGGGCGCCTGCGTCGGCATGAAGGGGATGCGAGTGCAGTCGATCATCCGCGAACTGCATGGGGAGAAGATTGACATCATCGAGTATCACGAAGATGCAGTGACGTTTGCCGAGAAAGCTTTGCAGCCGGCGAAAGTCAGCAAGGTCACCGTCGTCGATTCCGGCGGAAAGCATCTCGAAGTAGTGGTCGACGACAGCCAGCTATCTCTTGCAATCGGCAAGAAGGGGCAAAACGTGCGCCTCGCGGCGAAGCTGCTGGGCTGGAAGATCGACATCAAGAGCGAGGAAGAGAAGCGCCAGGAAGTGGAGCAGCAGATGTCGGCGATGGTCACGCAGACGGCTACGCCGCTGGAGAGCGTGCCGGGCCTCGGTGAGGGGCTGGTAGAGAAGCTGAATGCTGCGGGTGTGAGCACGGTGGAAGCTTTGGCTGACATGACGCCGGAACAATTAGAGGCGATCGAGGGTATTGGGCCGAAGACCGTGGAAAAAATCAGTCTTGCAGTGAATAATTACTTTGCTAGCCTGGAGCAGGCCGTGGCGGTGGAAGGCGCCGTCGAAGGTGAAGTGGCGGCGGATGGCGAGGCCGCTCAGGCGGAAACTTCTGAGCCGGTTTCGAAAGACGACATCACTGAGGAAGTTCCTGCGGCGACCGAAGAAGGCACAGTCGAAGCAGATACGCTTGCGGGGAACGAGAACGAAGGGCGGGCGGAGGCTTCCGGGGAGCAGCCGGAACCGGAACCGGAAGCGGAATCCACCTCCGAAACCAGAGAATAATCATGGCGCGCTGGCATAAGTTCGACGGCGTGGGACCGAAGAAACTGACTCCGTGAGGTCGATGATGACCTAACTACAGCACGGAGAAACGAAAGGCCGGATGAGTAAGGTTCGAATCAACGATCTTGCCCGAGAGCTGGAAGTCAAGAGCAAAGCCATTCTCGACACACTTCCGCTGGTCGGAGTGACGGAGAAGAAAACGCACTCCAGTTCTCTGGAAGAGCACGAAGCGGAGAAAGTACGAGTGTATCTCCGCTCCACGGCGGAAGGTTCGTCCACGGCCGGGAAGTCCGCTTCGCGCACACCTCGCGGCGAAGAAGAAATCAAGACCAAAATTGATCTGTCAAACATTTCCCGTCCCGGGGATGTGCTGAAGGCGATTACGCAGCGCAAGGAAGCTGTGCCGCCGCCGGCGCCGCGTCCGGCAGCGCCGCCTGTTGCGCATGCTCCGGCGGAGAGGCCAGCGACGGTTGCGCCTCCGGCGACGAAGCCAGTTGTTACGGTTCCGCCAGCTTCAGTGGCTCCGCCACCGGCTGCTCCGGTACGGCCCGTTGTGGCGGCACCTGCGGTTTCGTCACCGGCTTCGGCTTCATCCTCATCGTTGCCCGTGAGCACGCCGGTGCGCCCGGCGACGCCACCTCCGGCCGCACCAGTTCCAGTAGCGGGAGTGCTTTCAGGAATTTCAGCGAGCGCTCCGCCATCGGCTCCCACAGTGGCGCGTCCTGCTGCTCCGCCATCTGCGCCTCCACCCCCGCGAATGATCGTTCCGCAAACCGGGCCTCGGCCGGTATACAAAGCTCCGCTGCGGGCGGCTCCTCCGCCCGTGCAGCCAGGAGTGCCGATCGGCGGCGCTTCGCGTCCGGTACCGGGACGCCCCGTACCCGGGCAGCCAATTTTTCAGCGCCGTCCACCGATGGCTGGTGGAGCTCCCGGTGCACCGCGTCCGCCGCTGCGTCCAGGTGAGCGGAGACCTATGCATCCCACCCGGCAGTCGCCTGCAGGTGCGCGTCCGTTGGGCGTGGGTCCAGCGCTTCCCCCTCCGGGAACCACGCGACCGGGTAGCCGCCCGGGTGGTCCGGCGCGACGTCCGGGACAGCGTTATGTTCCGCGCGGTGTGAAGGAAGGCCCGATGAAGGGCTATACTCCGCCGCCGCGCATGGTGGTGTCGAATGAGCCGATGCCGATCACGCGCAGCATCACGATCACGGAAGGAATCAGCGTAAAGGATCTGGCAGAGAAGCTGGAGATTCGCGCGAAGGATCTTATTTCACGGCTGCTGTCGAAGGGCGTATTCGCCACGATCAACCAGACGCTTGATGCGGAGCTGGCGAGCGAGATGGCGCGCTTCTTCGGCGCCGACACCAACGTAATCACATTCGAAGAGCAGACGGCGAAAGAGATTGATGCGGCTGCCGCGAGCGAAGAGTTGGTTCCAGAAACCGGGATACGTCCGCCGGTGGTTACGATCATGGGTCACGTGGACCATGGCAAGACCACGCTGCTCGATGCCATCCGACTGACGAATGTGGCGGAAGGCGAAGCAGGCGGCATTACGCAGCACATTGGCGCTTACAAGGTGCGGATTACCGACAAGGAATCGCCGGCGTTCGGGCGGGAGATTGTATTCCTCGACACGCCCGGTCACGAAGCGTTTACGCGCATGCGTTCACGCGGGGCAAAGGCCACCGACATTGTGGTACTGGTGGTGGCGGCTGATGACGGCGTGATGCCGCAGACGGTTGAGGCGATCGACCATGCGCACGCCGCTGAAGTTCCAATCATTGTGGCGGTGAACAAGATCGATAAGCCCGATGCTTTGCCTGACCGGGTGAAGAAACAGCTTGGCGACCGTGGATTGGTGCCGGAAGAGTGGGGCGGCAAGACCGTGTTCGTGGACGTTTCGGCGAAGAAGAAAACGAATCTGAATCTGCTGATGGAAATGATTTGCCTGGTCGCCGACCTCGGCGAATTAAAGGCGACGCCGGAACGCGCGGCGACTGGCGTGGTGCTGGAAGCGAAGCTTGATCGAGGGCGCGGTCCGGTGGCCACGGTGCTGGTACAGAACGGAACGCTGAACGCAGGCGACAATTTTGTAGTGGGAAATGTGTACGGCAAGGTGCGGGCTATGTTTGACGACCGCGGAGCGCAGTTGCTGACCGCCCCGCCTTCGACTCCCGTCGAAATCATTGGTATGGAGGCGCTGCCCCAGGCCGGCGATCAGTTTGTGGTGGTGGCGGATCGCGACAAAGCGCGCGGCATTTCCGAATACCGCGAGCAAAAATCGCGCGAGGCCGCGCTGGCCAAGAGTTCCCGCGTATCGCTTGAGGGATTGGCGGAGCAGATCAAGGCTGCGGGCACCAAGGAACTGAATGTGATTCTGAAGGGCGATGTGCAGGGATCGGTGGAAGTAATTACCGACCTGCTCACGAAGCTCTCGAATGAAAAAGTGCGGTTGAAACTGCTGCGGTCGGGAGTGGGCGCCATTACGGAGACTGACGTTCTGCTCGCTTCGGCTTCGAATGCGATCATCATCGGCTTCAACGTGCGGCCGGAGCGCAAGGCGCAAGAAATTGCCGAGCAGGAGAAAGTGGACATACGGCTGCACTCGATCATTTACGAGCTGCAGGATGAAATCAAGCGCGCCATGAGTGGCTTGCTTGAGCCCACGATTAAGGAAACCTACCAAGGCCGCGCCGAGGTGCTGAATGTTTTCCGCATCCCGAAAGTCGGGACCGTGGCCGGTTGCCGCGTCAGCGATGGTCTGATCAAGCGCGATTCCGAAGTCCGACTGCTGCGCGATAACGTGCAGGTATTCAAGGGCAAGGTGGGATCGCTTCGGCGCTTCAAGGACGATGCCAGCCAGGTTACGAACGGCATGGAGTGCGGTATCTCGATCTCCAACTACGGCGACATCAAAGTTGGAGATGTGATCGAGGCGTTTGCTACGGAGCGGATTGCTGCGGAAGTAATTGCTTAAGAACAGTGGCCAGTGGTCGGTGACCAGTGGCCAGTTAACCCTTCAATTTGCTAGTTGTCTTTTTACTGGCCACTGATCCCTGGCCACTGACCACTGACTTTGATCGCCTTCCTCACGCTCGAGCTTCACATCGAAGCGGCGCAATCGCTCAAAGATAAACGTCAGGTTTTGCGCAGTTTGAAGGACCGGCTGCGCGGTAGCTTCAACGTTTCTGTCGCGGAACTCGATCCGAGCCCAGTTTGGAATCGCGCTACGATTGGCGTGGTCAGCATCTCCGACTCGCGCGACTATCTCGATGGATTGATGAAGAACGTGGAGCGTGCGGCTACGCGCATCGCGAACAATCACGGGGCTGACGTGGCCGATTCGTTTGTGGAATATCTGTAGCTTCTCCTGCGACTCGTGCGGCCGCTTTCAGTCGATGCGCTTAAGAGGTATGTCCTCGCCACCGGTGTGAAGGGTCATCATTGTGACATGGCCTTGGCTATCGACTTCGAAGGTGTAAACATCGTCCGCCGCTTTGGAGAAAACTTGCCGCTCGCTCTCTGGAAATAGTTCTTGTTTCGGTTCGTCGTTCTCCTGCACGGACAAATGATCTCCCTCTCGACGGATGGTCAGGATGAGGTTCGGCGGGTTTCCATAGCGGCCGACGTATCGGTCGAGCAGCTTGGAATCAACGGCCACGATTTTGTGTTCTTTCAATGGCTTGCGAGACGGCAATTTGTCGTAGGGAGTGAAGCCTTCCCATTCGATGGGAGTGAAAGTGTTCTTTAGCACGGTCTCCAACAGTTCTTTGTAGATGCCCTCGCCGTTCGAGCTGTTGGTCATGATGAGAATGCCTTTCTTGCTATCGTCGAAGCAGACGGTGTAGTTTCGCCAGCCCTCGGCGTGGCCTTCTTTGAAAAAGGCTTTGCCATACGGAGTCCAGTAAAGTCCCCACGCCAGGCCGTAGCTCAGGCGGATTAATTTATTTTCATCAGTGGTTTCGCTCGCCAGGCTGGGAAATTCGTGCTTGGAAAGAATCTCAATCTGCGGGCTGAGCATCAACTCGCGCGTCTGCTTGCTCAGTCGTTCGCCTTGAAGCACCGCCTGCATGAACCGGGCGAAGTCCGCGACCGTTGTCTGCATCGAGCCGGCGGCATTGGCTTTGGGCCTTCTTTCATGACCGAGCGAACGTCCCCACTCGTCGTATCCGTTGGCACAATCACTTTCGAATCGGCTCTCCCAAATCATGCTGGAGCGCGTCATGCCAAAGGGCTCATAAATGCGGGTTCTCATCAACTCTTCTAATGGTTTATTCGTGATCGTCTCAACCACCAACTGGAGCAGATTGACGCCTTCACCGGAATAAGCGAACCTCGATCCTGGCTCAAAGTTGATGCTTAATCTGTTGTCTTCAGTGAACTGGCGTAGATTGGGAAACCCGCTGGTGTGATCCAGCAGCATTCTTGCCGTGATTTTCTTGTAGTGCGGGTCACCGGCCAGATCCTTGTACGCGGGATATTCCGGCAGCGGTTTGGGTAAATACTGGTAGACAGGCTTGTCGAGGTCGATGAGTTTTTCGTCAACGAGTTGAAGCACCATGTAGGCGAACGCCACTTTGCTGAAGGACGCCGCGGTCATGACAGAATCTTCGGTTAACGGCAGGGTTTTTTCTTTGTCGCGGACGCCATAGGTTTTGAGGTAGACGACCTGCCCCTTATCGAAAATCGCGAGACCTACTCCCGTAACTTCCGCAGCGTGCATCACGCGGGCCACAGTAGCATCGATTTCCGAGGTCGCAAGCTTGCTGCCGTCGAGGCGCGTGATATTCGACTGCTGCGCAGCCGCAGCTATCGTCAGCGCCAACAGCAAAAACACGTTCTGCGTCCTCATGTGCTTCCCCTAAGGCCGAATGATACACAGCGGGAGTCGCGTTCGGAAAGACGGTCTGGCCGAGCGAACGTCAGCCATGCGCGAAGTAGTCGCTATCGCCTTGTTACCTCTGTACTTACCCGGACCCCTCCTTTGTGCGCGACAATAGCACTTCGGAGCCAACACGCGCATCCAATTTTCTGATATTCTCATGCGTTTTACTTCGAGGTGAAGGGTGGAGAAGCGCGGGGTGAAGTACCATCGCGGCCGGTTGGGCGAAGCCCTGCGCGAGGAGATCGAAACGCTGGTGGAAGGGGAACTGGCTGATCCGCGCATTGGACTGGTGGGTGTGACAGCCGTGCATGTGGCTGACGATGGCCGTTCGGCGCAGGTTCTGGTGGATGTGGATGGCGACGACCAGGAGGCCGACCGAAGTCTCGAGGGCTTAATCGCCGCAAAGGAATACATCAGGCATGAATTGATGGAGCGTCTGCGGCTGAGACGCGCGCCAGAATTGTTTTTCCGGCTGGACCGTTCGGAGCGGGAAAAGGCGAGAGTGGAAGAACTGCTGGCACGGGCGAAAAAGAGGATGAAATCTCGAACCAAACCGGGATTGAAAAAGGCATAGCGATGCTGCGGGATGTTCTCCAGCAAATCGAACAGCGTGACCGGTTCGTACTTACGTCGCACGCGCGGCCGGATGGCGATGCCGTGGGGTCGGCGCTGGCCTGCTGCCAGGTTTTGCGCGCGATGGGCAAACAGGCTGACGTGGTGCTGCACGATGGCGTCCCAAGGATTTATCGCACGTTGCCGTTCGCCGATCAGGTGTTTCAGGCCAATCGCGTCACGGGTAGCTATGAGGCGGCGATCATTCTCGAGTGCGACAGCATTCACCGCACCCGGCTTGAGGGTCTGGAGAACCGCTTCCTGATCAGCATCGATCATCACGTCAGCGGGCGTCCGTTTGCCAACGTGAACTGGATCGATCCGCATGCAGTGGCAACGGCGGAAATGGTGTTTCGCCTGGCGCGCGAAGCCGGAGCGCATTTTTCCCCGGAGATTGCTACCTGCCTCTATACGGCGCTGATGACCGATACCGGCTCGTTCATGTTCCAGGGAACGAACCAGAATACGTTCGCTCTCGCGCGCGAACTGGTGCTGGCGGGTGCCGATCCTTCACATTGCGCGCGCAGCATTTATTTCGCCCACTCGGTAGCGAAGATGAGGCTGCTGGGCGAAGCGTTGCGCAACCTCAGCACCGAAGGCCACGTCGGCTGGACCTGGGTCACGCAAGAGCAAATGGACCGCTGCGAAGCGAAGGAAGAGGATTGCGAAGGCCTGGTCAATTACGTGCTCTCGATCGGTGAAGTGGAAGTGGCGGCATTCTTCCGAGAACTTCCCGGCGGACGGTTTCGGGTAAGCTTACGGAGCAAAGGCAAGCTTGATGTGGCGCGAGTGGCTGAGCGCTTTGGCGGGGGCGGGCATGAGTGCGCCAGTGGCTGCTCGCTGGAAGGTCCGCTCATCCAGGCGGTGCGCCAGGTTCTGGATTTGTTGCACCGCAGTCCTTCCGTACAATAGTTGTAACTGTTGAATGATGATTTTTTTGATTCTCGATTGAAGAACTCGCCCTCATTGCCTTTCAATCGACACTCATCAATCAACGATCATTAATCAACAGTACCCATGACGCCCGCCGTTCTCGGAACTCCCTGATGAGGAATCGAACCCGTACCGATTCGCTGTTGCTGGCGGGCTTCTGCGCGTTTCTTTTTTTGTACGGATTGGCGCAGTTCGGGCTTATCGGAGCCGATGAACCGCGCTACGCGCAGGTGGCGCGCGAAATGCTGGAGCGCCACGAGTGGATCACCCCCGTCCTCGGGGGCCAGCCCTGGCTGGAGAAGCCTCCTCTATATTACTGGCAAGCGATGATGGCATACGGGGTGTTCGGGATTAGCGATTGGGCGGCCCGACTGCCTTCGGCAGTCGATGCCAGTTTCCTTGTGCTTGCCGTGTACTTTTTTCTGCGACGCTTCCGGCCAGGATTTGAGTTGGATGGCGCGCTGATCGCGGCTTCCTCCGCGGGAGTGATCGGCTACGCCCGCGCCGCCTCGATGGATATGGCGTTGGCTGCGGCTTTTACCATCGCCATGTTCGGATGGTGGACCTGGCGTGCAAGTGGAAAAAGAATTTACCTCGCGGTCTTTTATGGCTTCATCGCATTGGGGGCACTGGCGAAGGGACCGATCGCGCTGTTTCTCGCTGCGGTGGTGATCGTCCTCTACGCGGCCGCGGTTCGCGAACTGCCGCTGGTGCTAAAGACGCTTTGGCTGCCGGGAATTCTCCTTTTCTGCGTGATCGCCATGCCGTGGTATCTCGTGGTGCAACTGCGCAACCCGGAGTTTTTTCGCGTATTCATTCTTGAGCACAATCTAGGAAGGTTCTCGAAAGATCTCTATCACCATACGGAGCCGTTCTGGTATTACTTGCCGGTGACGGCACTGGCACTGGTTCCGTGGACGGTGTTCGTGATTGTGGCATTTGTTGAACGAGTCCGCTGGTGGTGGGGCAAGCCAAGTCCGACGAACGCAGGCGATCTTGACTGCGAAAATCAACTCGGCGTGTTCGCGTGCTGCTGGCTCATTATGCCGGTCCTGTTGTTTTCGATTTCGCAATCGAAGCTGCCCGGCTATATTCTTCCCGCGATTCCGGCAGGAGCGCTGCTGTTAGCCGATTACCTGCGGCAGCACTTGCACCAATGTGATGCCAAGCCAGTCCCGCTGGGACTGGCCGTATTGCACGCACTGTTGGCAGGGGGTCTGATCATTCCGGCGTTGCTGATCGGATACATCGCGCAGCATCGCCCTTCGGAGGGGCGGCCGATGCTGGTGGCGCTCGCCGCCGCATTTGTGCTGTGCGCCGGAATTGCGCTTACGCTGGTTCGAAAGACGGGCCTGCGCCTGCTGCGGTTTGTCACGGTGATACCGGTTCTGCTTACTGTAGGAATTGTTATGAGATTGGGAGCCGTATCTCTGGATCAGACCCTTTCCGCGCGCCCACTGGCTTTCGAGATTGCCAGCATGGAGACCCATCCGCTGCCTCTGGCGGTTTACCACGTTCGGCGTGAACTGGAGTATGGGCTGACTTTTTATCGCAACCAACTCACCTTCAACTACGACTGGGGCAGCGTTCCCCCGGAGGAGCACCTGCTGGTCGCGCCGGAGAACTCGCAGCCCGAGATTGCGAAGCGGATGGCTGGCCGCCGAGTTTCTTACCTTGGGCATTATGCTCCGCAGCACGTGGATTATTACTGGGTAGCTGCGGTGGCGGCAAGTTCCACGCCGCAGTAGCGGGTCGCGGAAAAAGACATGAGGGTTAATTTCGCTGGCGTTTGGAATGCAAACTTAGGCAAGAGCAGATTCCTTGGCCCGTCACCCAAGGCTATTTTGATGAAGATTGAACAGTCGGAGGCTGAACTGGAGCAAGAGATCGTGGTCACGAAGGTTGACGGAAGTGAAGATCGAGTGATTTTCAGATGCTGCATCGCTGGTGAGCAAGATAGGAGCTTGCTGAACGGCAGGCCGGTTCGGGGATCTGCAAGGTGGGAGGGCGATGAGTTGATAATTGAATCGTGGATGCAGTTCGGAACGCGAGAAATGCATTTCTGCGATTGTTGGTCGCTGTCGCACGATAAGCAAACGTTGATCATGGAACACCGCAACGACGATTTGTCGGGACAGATCACAATTCTCGATCGAGTGGAATAGGCGCTGTTGCCGCCCTGTATTCTGGCGGTTTGCCTCGCGCCGTGGAACGCACTAAACTCGGAGTTCTGCCATCGCAAATGACGCCGTGGGTTGGTTTGGGCTGATTTTGCAGGAGCTCCGTGGAGATTCTCGACCTCAGACATTTTTCTTCGGTGGACCTGCGCCCCCTGCTCGATGATGAGACGCGAGCCTGGGCGAGCCTGCTCTCCTGGGACTACAACGGATCGGCGGAGATGATCCTGCGCTATGTCGACGCGAAAATTCTTCCGGGATACGCGGCGATTGAACGCGGGCGCATCTTTGGTTACAGCTTTTTCGTGTACGAGGGCAGCAAGGGAGTGGTGGGCGACCTTTTCGTGGCGAACGGCGGCCGCTCGTCTGACGCGCACGAAGTCGAAATCAAACTCCTGACGCATGTGATTGAGACGCTGCAGCAGTCTCCTGGAATTCATCGGGTTGAAGCGCAGTTGCTGGCGCATGAGGCGGGGAGCGTTGCCCGGCCATTTCTCGATCAGGGGTTCCAGCGGCATCCGCGGCTGTTCATGGTTCTCCGGCTGAGCGATTTCGCGCCGCCAGCGTCAACGGCGTTTCCCGACATCGAAATCCGGCAGTGGACTGAGGCCGACTACCAGCCTGCAGCCGCTGTGATTACTGCGGCTTATCGCGGGCACGTAGACGCCCAGATCAACGACCAGTACCACACGCTTAGCGGATCGCTGCGCTTTCTGAATAACATTGTGCGTTTCCCGGGATGCGGTTTGTTCGATGCGGAATCGTCCTTTGCCGCCGTCGACCGGAAGGCGAAGAATTTGATTGGATTGATCCTGTGCTCGCGAGTTCGTAATGACGTTGGCCATGTGACTCAGGTGTGCGTGCTGCCCGAATACCGCTCGCGCGGAATTGGCGAGGCGCTGCTGGCTGCGACTTCTGCCGACCTGCGCAAGCGCGGCTTTTCCATGCTTTCGTTGACGGTGACCGAGGCCAACGCCGGAGCTGTCGCGCTT
>DATHOK010000219.1:0-10783 GCA_035484995.1 Verrucomicrobiia bacterium
GAAACCATATACCAGAACACATCGCTGATCGGCTTCGGCCGGGCCAGGGAAATCACGTCGCCGGCAGCCGGTTCTTCGGCCAGAATCGCTTTCCAGCCCGCAAAAGCAGGCCGCGTTCCCGGGCCGCCAGCGCCGCTGGCTGCGCTTTGCAGCACGGCATCGATTAGCTCGCGGACGGTATAAATCTCGGCCAGTTGCGATTCTTCGACGTTGCCTCCCAGTTGCTCCTCGATCTGGCTGAGCAGTTCGACGCGCTGCATCGAGTCGAGCCCCAGGTCGAGCTCCAGATTCAGAGTTGGCCGCAAGGTGGGCGGAGCTGTGCGTGCGGCCTCGCGCACGATCTTCAGTGCTTGCTGCACGCTGGGCTGATCGAGCCACTCCGCCTCGTCCGCCGTCAACGGCCGCTCAGAGGGTAATTCAGCATCGTCGTCAGCCCGCCGCGCCTGATTTGCCTTTACTCGCTTCTCCACTTCGAAGCGCTTAATCTTGCGGGTGGTGGTGCGAGGCAAATCTTCCTGCCAGATCTCATAGCTGCCAATGCGTTTGGTCGAAGCGATCTGCTGCGACAGACTTTCAATATCGAAACGGATAACTTCCTTGGCATTGACAATTTTTTTCTGCCGCAGCACATCGAAGTTGGGCACGATCACGGCGTGCAGCCGGTCTCCGCCTTCGGTCGGCTTGCCTTCGAGTCCCATCACCGCCAGTTCTTTGATATAGGGCGATTTCAGGTAGTGCGCCTCAACCTCTTCGGGATAAATATTCTTTCCGTTGCTGAGTACGATCACTTCTTTCCTGCGGCCGGTGAGGAACAGGTTACGGTCCGCGTCAAAGTAGCCAAGATCGCCGGTGTAGAACCATCCGTCGCGCAGTACCGCCGCAGTAGCATCCGGACGGTTCCAGTAGCCTTTCATCACGACCGCGCCGCGCAAGGAGATTTCCCCTGTGGCAGGCCCGTCTTCCTCCGACTGTGCGTCGGCGTTCGTGTAGACGATCCTCGCCTCGACGCCCTTCATGGCCTTGCCCACGGATCCGATCACGTTATTCGTTGGCGAATTCGCGAACACGGCCGCCGTTGTTTCCGTCAGCCCGTAAGCCTGCAGCACGTCAATACCGAGGTCGCGAAAATCCGCCGCAATCTGCGGATCGAACCGCGAGCCGCCTGTGATCAGATAGCGCATCTTCTCGCCGAAAGCCTCGTGCACCTTGCCAAACAGGAAGGGACCGGCGTTGAGTCCCACCTTGCGCAGGGTTCGGTTGCATGCCGCGAGTGCCTTGAACGCCCTCTGCGCAAGGGCTCCTTTTTTCGCGACCTCCTGAAATATCCGGTCGTGAATCAGATAGAAGAATTGCGGCACCACGGCAAAGGTGGTGATATTCCGTTCGCGCAGAGCCCGCAAAAGCTCGGTCGTGTTCAGAGTCTCCAGATAAACGACGCGCGCGCCTTTCACCAGGGGCAACAGCAGATTCGCCATCTGCGCCAGTACGTGAAACATGGGCAGCACCCCCAGCAGCGCGTCCGACGGCCCAATGTCGACCCAATTGAACACAGCTTCGACTTCACCGAGAAAGTTGGCGTGGGTAAGCATCACCCCCTTGGGGTCCGCGGTGGTGCCCGAGGTGTAGAGCAGGGAAGCAACCTCGTCCGCGGCCGCGGGTGCGGGCTGGAATCGTCCCGGCCCGCCATCGAGAATCGCCGGTAAGTTTCCGAGCCAGCGCTCGGGGGGCGAATGCTCAGCCATGCGTTCCGGGTCCATCAGCACGAGTCCGACGCTGAGGCTCGCGACTGCGTCACGCGCCGCCTGCGCGTGCTTCGCGTCGCAGAACAAGGCAGAGGTGCCGCTGTCTTTTAGCAGCGTGGTTAGTTGATCGGCGTGCAGCGCGGTGTCGAACGGGACCACCGTACATCCCGCCGCAATGATTCCCAAATACGCAGCCACCCAGCGGGGATGGTTATCGGCCACGATGGCCAGCCGCGATCCGCGAGAGAATCCGTTTTCACTGACCCCATTTTCGGCAACCCATCGCCCTACGGATTCCGCCATCCGCCGAAGCTCGGCATACGTACAACTCTCGACGTGATCGTGGCGCTGGATTTCCAGAGCGACGTTATCCGGCCAGCGCTCCGCGCATTCGACAAAACGATCGTAGAAAGTGGGCATGAGTCGTGTGGAATATACACGAAAAAGCTAAGATGCACGACCTACTGCCCGGCCCAGTTGCGAAAAAAAGCAAGCGTTGTTTGCACAAACTGCGAGGCGGAATCGAGAAAAACCGGCCCATGGTTGCCATTGGGTACGACCCAGAGGGCAGACCCCGGAATCGCGCGATACATCTCGACTGCCATCTCGACCGGGTAAAGGAAATCGCGGTCTCCGTAGACGATCAATGTTGACGCGGTGATTCTCGACAAGTATGAGGGCGTAAAGTTCATGTCGTCATAGCTGTCCTTCATCCCGCGCGCCCAGTTCCACAGCGCAGCGATCTGCTCGTTACCCAGATGGTGGCGCTTGCGCATTGTCTCCCATTCTTTTGCCGGTTGTTGATCAGGCGTCGCGACTTGACGCATAACGGCTCGGGCCTGCTCCGGAAAGTACATGGTCGCGCTCACCAGAACCATCGCTTCGATTCGATCAGGTTGCATCGTTGCCATATGGAGAAGCGTGTTTGCTCCAAAGCTCAGCCCTATAGCTCGACATTTCGCAATGCCAAGATGGTCTAACAACGCCAGGGCGTCCAACGCGCACTGCCGATGGGTGATGGTTCCCTGAGGGTTGGTTGATCGACCGTGACCGCGCGCATCAGGTTTAATGAGCATGTACTCGGTCACGAGTCGATCACGGCCGGCGTAAACCCAGTCATCGTGACAGCCGGTTCCGCCATGCAGAAGCAGGAGCGGCTCCCCCGATCCTTCCATCTCGTAGTACATTTCGATGCCATTTAGTTGAGTGCTTTGGGCTTGCATGATGGGCATTATCGATGCCGGTGCGTAAATAAACAATCTGGCAAATGCGCCTGATACAATGAAAAATCCCTTTACAGCAAGCGCGGACCGCAAGTGCGGGCACGAGTTGAGCACTCTCACCCTGTCCAAAAAGGCCCATCGGATACAACAGACTGCCACCCCGTATCGCGCATCTAATATGCTAGGCTAAAAGAGATACGCTGGGGCAGTTCCCGCCCTCTGAAGGATTTCACAGTTTGATTAACACTCTGATCGGCAAGGTCTTTGGGACCAAGAATGAACGGGTCATCAAGAGCTTGATGCCCAGGGTCGAGGCCATTAATGCCCTCGAACCGCAAATGCAAAAGCTCACCGACGCCGAATTGCGCGCCAAGACAGACGAGTTCCGGCAGCGCATCCAAGGGCGTTTGAGTCGTTTAACTGGTACTGCGACGACCGACTCCGAGACCGAAACAGAAGACGGTCCCGATCGCGTGAAGCAACTCGAGAAAGAGCAATACGAAGCTCTTCAGGAGGTTCTCGACGACATACTGGTGGAGGCCTTTGCCGTGGTTCGCGAGGCCGGACGCCGCGTGCTCAGCATGCGCCACTTCGATGTGCAACTGATCGGCGGCATGGTTCAGCACCAGGGCATGATTTCGGAAATGAAGACGGGCGAAGGCAAAACCCTGGTCGCCACTCTTCCGGTCTATCTCAACGCCCTCAGTGGTCGCGGCGTACACGTTGTAACGGTCAACGACTACCTGGCCAAGCGCGATTCCGAATGGATGGGCAAGCTCTATCGCTTCCTCGGGCTCACGGTAGGTGTGATCGTTCATGACCTCGACGACGAGGAGCGCCGCGCTGCCTACGCCGCTGACGTCACCTACGGCACCAACAACGAGTTCGGCTTCGACTACCTGCGCGACAACATGAAGTTCGATCTGAAAGATTGCGTGCAGCGCGGCCACAATTTCGCCATCGTCGATGAAGTCGATTCCATCCTGATCGACGAAGCCCGCACGCCGCTGATCATTTCAGGCGCGAGCGAGGAGTCGACCGATAAGTATTACAAAGTCAACCGGATCATCCCGAAACTGGAGAAAGGCGAGGAGCTGAGTCCCGCAGAATTGCGCCAGTTGCTGGAGGAAGACAAGATTTCGCCAGAGAAGCGTGACACATTGATTCGCGAATTGAATGAAGTCGGCGACGACGCGACGAGGAGAATTCTCACCGGCGATTATGCAATCGACGAAAAGCACCGCAACATCACAGTCACCGACGAAGGCTGGACGAAAGTCGAAGGCCTGCTCGGCATCGGCAACATCGCCGACCCCGAGAACTGGCCGCTCAAGCATCACGTCGAGACGGCGATCAAAGCGCACGCGCTCTATCGCCGCGACGTGGAGTACGTGGTTAAAGACGGCGAAGTCATCATTGTCGACGAATTTACCGGGCGCATGATGCCCGGCCGGCGCTGGTCTGACGGCCTTCATCAGGCGATCGAAGCCAAAGAAGGCGTGAAGATCGAGCGCGAGAACCAGACGCTAGCCACCATCACGTTCCAGAATTATTTCCGCATGTTCAAAAAGCTCTCCGGCATGACCGGCACCGCGGAAACAGAGGCGGCCGAGTTTGACAAAATTTACAAGCTGGAAGTCGCGGTCATTCCTACCAACAAGCAGATGTTGCGGTTGGAGAATCCCGACGTCGTCTTTCGCACGGAGAAAGAAAAATACTTCGCGGTCGCCGACGAGATTCAGAAGCTGGCCGAGAAAGGCCAGCCCGTGTTGGTGGGCACCACGTCGGTGGAAAAATCCGAACGCCTCTCCGAACTGCTGAAGAAGAAAGGTCTCAAGCAACACGTCGTCTTGAACGCCAAGTTTCACGAACGCGAGGCTGAAATAGTCGCTCAGGCCGGGCGCAAGGGCATGGTCACCATCGCTACAAATATGGCGGGCCGCGGCACTGACATTCTGCTCGGAGGCAATCCCGAATTCATGGCCAAGCAGGAGATGGTGAAGAAGGGAATCGCCCAGCAGTTGCGCGTGGCTCAAGGCAAGATCGAGGGCCCGCAGGAAGACGGCACGATTTCAATCTTCTATTACAACGGCAATGAATACACCGTTCCGACTGACAAATGGACGGAGGCGCTGAGCCGCTATAATGTGCAAACTGATAAAGAGCACGACGAGGTCACCGCTGTCGGCGGCCTCCACATTCTGGGCACCGAACGCCACGAGTCGCGCCGCATCGATAACCAGCTTCGCGGACGCGCCGGCCGCCAGGGCGATCCCGGCTCCTCGCGCTTCTATCTCGCTCTTGAAGATGACCTGATGCGCATCTTCGCCAAAGAGTGGGTTTCGAAGCTGCTCGAACGGCTGGGCATGGAGGAAGGCATTCCCATCGAGTCGAAGCTCATCAGCCGCCGCATCGAAACCGCGCAGAAGGCGGTCGAAGGCCAGCACTTCGAATCGCGCAAACACCTGCTCGAATATGACGATGTCATGAACAAGCAGCGCGAGGCCGTCTACGGCCTGCGCCGCCGCCTGCTAGAGGGCATGGACCAGAAAGACTTGATCCTCGAGGACTATGTCTCAGCCATTCTCGGCGACCTGATGGAAGAGTACTGCCCGCCGAAGGGCCACGCCGACGACTGGAACATCAAAGGATTGAAAGATGCAGTCTTCACCCGCTTTGGCGTCGATTTCATTGCGGAGGGCGTAAAGCCGGAGGCGCTGAACAGGCAGGAACTGGGCGATGCGATTTTCGAGAAGCTGAAAGAGCGCTACGACGCGAAAGAAAAGCTGATTGGCCCTGAAGCCATGCGCCATCACGAACGCATGATCATGCTCAGCGTGCTCGATTCGCAGTGGAAAGACCACCTCCTGAGCATGGATCACCTCAAGGAAGGCATTGGACTGCGCGGCTATGGCCAACACGATCCGCTGGTCGAGTACAAAAAAGAATCGTTTGAGATGTTCGAGGCTATGCTGCAGCGCTTTCAGGAAGACACGGCGCGCTATCTCTACTTGATGCAGATTATCGAGCGCCCGCCCGACGCAGGCCCGGCCGGTCCACGAGGAGACGAACCCGCAGGTCACGGCCCTGAGACCGGAATACCGTCGCAACAGGGAAGTGGCGGGAACGGGCATCGTCCACCGCGCCTGGTCGCAACTTCCGCCGACGACCTGGAAGAAGCGTTCATGCGCCGCAAACGCCGCGAACTCGAACAAGCGCGCATGGCCGGAGCCGGCGACGTGCAGCCAGTGCAGCAAGTGGTTCGTGGACAGGAAAAAGTGGGTCGCAATGATCCCTGCCCCTGCGGCTCCGGCAAGAAATTCAAGAAGTGCCACGGAGCCTAGGTAGATTGTCGCAAACCATGTGGGGACGGGCGCTCTCGCCCGTCCAGCCGAGCGCGGCGCAGAGCTATCACGAACGTCGGCCCGATGGGCTCCGACTGGCCACGGCTTTGAAGGTCATTTCTTCGGCCCGACTCTTCGTCCGAGCCTTCCATTCCAGAAACAATCCTGCATAATTCTTCGTGATGTAATCCGCTTGCCTCACGCCTAGCCTCTTGGCAGTAGCATCAATCCACCGCGGCGCCCCTTCGATCTCACAGAAATTTCCGATAGGCGTCTCGTCTACGACAACCTGCCCCTTCCCATCCGTC
Source organism: Verrucomicrobiia bacterium (assembly GCA_035484995.1). GTDB lineage: Bacteria > Acidobacteriota > Terriglobia > Terriglobales > Acidobacteriaceae > Sulfotelmatobacter. The sequence goes on from DATHOK010000219.1 coordinate 6,618, forward strand.
CACTCGGCGCGGAACTTCTCGTAGCGGAACGAGGGCGAGTATCCCAATGCGCGAAGAATCAAATCCATCTTCTTCCCGTCGTTGACGCCCGTCTCAAGCTCGACGCGGCTGCTATGCCTCCCAGTCTTCTTCCCGGCTTTATGCGTCAGCGTCCACTCAGAACCGTACTCGCGCAGACGCAAAAGCTCTTTGCGCCCACGTAGCACTTCCCCGGGAAGGTCGTACAGAGTGTTCATCTCGTGCGTTCGCGGCGTCACCAGCCGAAACCCAGCCGTTCGCAGCTTGCGGGCTAGCGCCCGCACGTCCTCGACACGAAACTTAATCTCGATTTCGTTGTGTGAAACCATGCAAGGCAGTATAGAAGGCTCGGCGGAATGCACCTTAGCAAAGCTACCAACGGCTATGAGAACGTCGGCAGCTTCACCAGATCATTCTGCGGCACCGACTCGAGCGGCTCTCCGGCTTTGCGCCAGGCAGTCAATCCGCCGACGATCACGAACGTGTTGAATCCTTTTTCCCGCAGCAGGTGCGCCACCCGGGCGCTAGTCGCTTCGCGCGCTCAAGTGCAGTAAAGATAAATGTCTTTGTCTTTGGGAAGGTTCTTGACTTCTTCCTCGAGATTGTTGGGCTCGATACGGATCGAGCCTTTGATCCGAGCCGACCCTCCGTCGTAATAACCATGGCTGCGGACGTCGACGATGAGCACGCGGCCTGCATCCTCCGACGCCAGGCGCGCGGCCAGTTCCTGCACTTGAATCCGGGGCACTACGCGATACATCTTGTGTTTGCGGAATTGCACTGCACGGTAGATCGCATAAACGACAAGAGCGGCAAGCACCACGACTTCCACCGCCAGTCCGGCTGCGTGAAAACCACGCAGGAGGGCTGCCAGAAAGTCGCGGGAAACGTATCCCACTGAAAGATAGGTGAGGGAATACACCAAGGCTCCGGCAAAGTCCAATTGCAGAAACTGCGAGAAGCGCATTCTCATGCTGCCGGCCAGCGGCGCCGCCATGGTGTTGACCCCAGGGATAAACTTCGCAATCACCAGCGTGGCTCTGCCGCGTTTGTAGAAGGACTCCGCCGAGCGCAAAATGCAGGTCTCGGGATTGATCGACACCCGGCACAGGAACCCGAGCAGCAGCCAGCCCATATATCGTCCGAGCCAGAACTGCACCGTGTCGCCCAACAGCAGAGCCACGACCGCCGCCAGCAATACATACGGACCCCACAACGCGTGAGCCGCGACTGCAGCCCCCGCCGCCACCAGAGCGATCGCGGCCGGGAAGGGAAGCCCGATCGCTTCGGCCAGCAACAGACCGAAGGTCAAGGCATATCCGTGGCGCGCCATCAGCAAATACAGATCCATAGACAGCTTTGGATAAAGAAAGTCAGGAAAGGGTTCAGTATAAACAAACGGACAGGTTACTTCTCCCTTGCCACCACGAACTCCGGCGCCCACAGCAGCGCCCGCTTGATCTCAGAATCCGGGAAGGTGCAGATCGCCTTCCGCGCCGACTCCGCATAACGCGCGGCTCGTGCGTGGGCCGCTTCCAGCGATCCGTAACGAAGCAGAATCTCCATGATGTGCGCATGAGTCACGCCGTTGAAGGCGCGATCGCGCAGAATCGTCTCAATCTTGCCGCGCTCCTCAGGCGTGCAACGCTCCAGGGCGTGGATCACCGCCATCGTGACCTTGCCCTCGCGCAGATCACTCGCCACCGGTTTCCCCAAAACATCTTCGGACGCGGTCAGGTCGAGCACATCATCAACGATCTGAAAAGCCATGCCGAGATCGTGCCCGTACTGGCCCAGAGCCTTTTCCTGCGCGGGCGTTGCTCCGCCCAGAATCGCTCCCAGCCGCATGCACACCGAAAACAGGCAGGCCGTCTTGCGGTAGATCAAGTCGAAATGCTCATCGAGCGTGATCAGTTGACCGAGTTTTTCCATCTGCAGCAGTTCACCTTCAACCATCTGCTGCGTCAGCTCAATCAAAGTGTCAAGAATACGGAAGTTGCGCTCTTGCACCGCCACCTTAAAGGCCTGCATATAGAGCCAATCCCCCGCCAGCACGCACTTCGAATTGCCCCACTGGGTGTTGGCGGCGGGCCGGCCGCGCCGGGTCTTGGCTTCGTCGATGATGTCGTCGTGCACCAGCGTTGCGGTATGAATGATCTCGACCACCGCGCCCAGTCGCACCGCGCCGCGTCCTTCGTAGTCAAAGAGTTTGGAAGAAAGAAAAAGCAGGGCCGGACGAATTCGCTTGCCGCCGCCGTTCCGCAGATACTCGCCGATCTCCGTGATGGCCTGCACGCCCGAGACAGTATCCTGCCCGAACTCGCCCTCGAGAGCCGCGAGATCATCGTGCAGCAGGTCGAAGACTTCTTTCCCGTTAATGATTGCCGGTGCGCTCACTTAATTCGTCCGATAATTCGTAAACTGCAAATCGATCCCAAAATCATGTCCCCGCAGCATGGCGATTACTTCCTGCAGCGTGTCGCGGTCTTTACTACTGATGCGCACCAGGTCGCCCTGGATCGAGGCTTGCGCTTTTTTCTTCGAGTCCTTGACCAGCTTCACGATCTCCCGCGCCTTTTCGATGGCGATGCCCTGTTGCATCGTAACTTTGCGCTTGGCGGTGCCACCCGCCGCCGATTCCACCGCGCCATAAGTCAATCCCTTCAACGACACGCCGCGCTTGACCAGCTTCTGCTGCAGGATATCGTTCACCGCTTTCAGCTTGTACTCGTCGGCGGAGTGAAGCACGATCGCATCCTTTTCCAATTCGATATTCGACTTCGAATCTTTCAGGTCGAAGCGAGTATGAACTTCCTTCAGCGCCTGCTGGATCGCATTCGACACTTCCTGCAGGTCAATCTTGCTCACGATGTCAAAAGTGTTATCGGGCATCGGATTTCATTTCTTTCTGAAACAATGGAATCTGACCCTTGAGGGTACCAGAAGAAGACCTCCGAAAGGAGGGTTACCCTATCGAAACTTTGCTTTCAGCGGTTTCAGCCAATTTGAAAAAATTGTAAAAATTGCGAGCCGTCTGCTGCCCGATTTCTTCTGCCGTCGATCCCAGTAAATCGCCAAGCTTCCGCGCAGTTTCCCTTACGAACGCCGGCTCGTTGCGTTTGCCGCGATGTGGCACCGGCGCCAGATATGGTGAGTCGGTCTCAATCAGCATGCGCTCCAGCGGAACCTCGAGCGCGGCCTCGCGAATTTGTTGGGCCTTCGGGAAGGTCAAGTTGCCGGCGAATGAAATCATGAACCCCATGTCGAGCGCGCTCTTCGCCTGCGGCCAGTTTCCGGTGAAACAGTGCAGAATGCCTCCCAGCCCGTTCGGCGCCCATTGTTCTCGAATCAACTCGAGGCAATCGTCCCAGGCATTCTCACTCGCTTCCGACGGGCGGCAGTGAATCACGATCGGAAGTTTCGCGGCCGCCGCCAATTCCATCTGCCGCAAAAAAACATCTTTCTGCACCTCGCGTGGAGAGTGATCGTAATAGTAATCGAGCCCGATTTCGCCCCAGGCGATCACTTTAGGATGCTTCGCCAGCCGTTCCATGTTCTGATACGCAGCTTCATTCGCCAGCCGGGCCTCGTGAGGATGAATGCCCAACGTCGCATAGATGAAGTCGTATTTCTCCGCCAATCGAATGCCGGAATCCACATCCTCGGGACCATCGCCATTGCCGATGGCGACGATCGTCTGCACCCCAGCCTCTCGGGCTCGAGCAATCACCTGCTCGCGATCGGAGTCGAACTGCTTGCCGTCAAGATGAGCGTGAGAATCAACAAACATAAATGCTCGAGACAACTCATGTGGGGACAGCCGCCCTTCGACTTCGCTCAGGGCAGGCCCTCGGCTGTCAGCCCAGAGCGAAGCTCGGCCGCTTCTATTTCAATCTCGCCCCCACCGGTACATCCTCCAAAAACCCGGCCAGCACCGGCTTCCCATCGTCAAGTGACGCCGCCACGATCATCCCATTCGATTCCATCCCGCGCAGCTTGCGCGGAGCAAGATTGGCGACGATCACAACTTTCCGCCCAATCAGACTTTCCGGCGCATAGGCTTCGGCGATTCCGGCCAGCACCTGCCGCGTTTCGCTTCCAATATCAACCTCGAGCCGCAGGAGCTTGTCCGCCTTGGGCACTCTCTC
>DATHOK010000220.1:0-13498 GCA_035484995.1 Verrucomicrobiia bacterium
AAAGGCGCACCCCGCTTCATTTTGCATGACGGACCACCCTACACCAGCGGGCCCATCCATATGGGCACGGCGATGAATAAGTGTCTGAAAGATTTCATCGCCAAGTCGAAGACCATGGCCGGGTTTGACGCACCCTACGTGCCAGGGTGGGATTGCCACGGCCTGCCCATCGAGATCAAAGTCGACAAGGAGTTGGGTGGCAAGAAGCTTCAGATGAAGGCCACCGATGTGCGCGCCGAGTGTCGCAAGTATGCCCAGAAATATCTCGACCTGCAGCGGACCCAGTTTAAGCGCATTGGCGTGTTCGGGCGATTCGATCGGCCTTATGCGACGATGAATCCGCAGTATGAGTCGGTGGTGCTGTCGACCTTTTTTTCGTTTTACGAAAACGGGTTCGTCTACAAAGGGCTGCGCGCGGTTTATTGGTGCATGCATGACGAGACCGCGCTGGCTGAGGCGGAAGTCGAGTATGAAAATCACACCAGCCCCACGATCTGGGTAAAGTATGCGCTGCTTGACGATCCGGCCTCGATTGACGCTGCGCTGGCGGGGAAAAAGGTATCGACCATCATCTATACGACGACTCCGTGGACGCTGCCGGCGTCGATGGCGGTGGCGTTTCATCCGGATGAAGAGTATGTCGCGCTGGAATCGGGCGGCGAAGTTTACATTGTCGCGTCGAAACTCGCGGCGGACGTAGCGGCGAATTGCAACCTGGCCGACCCGCGTCCGTTGGCGCATTTCCCGGGCCGTAAGATGGAGCGCCTGAACTTCCTGCATCCGTTTCTCGATCGCAAAATTCTTGGCGTTCTGGCTGACTACGTCACCATGGATACAGGGACGGGCGTAGTGCACACAGCGCCATCGCACGGTGCTGAGGACTTCATCACCGGCATGAAATATGGCCTGGATGCAACCAGCAACGTCGACGAAAAAGGAATCCTGCGCAACGGCTTGCCGGAATACACCGGCAAACGGGTCTGGGAAGCGAATCAGCCGATCATCGACCTGCTCAAGAGCCGCGGCGCTCTGCTTCATGCGGAAAAGACTGAGCACTCGTATCCGCACTGTTGGCGCTGCCATAATCCTGTGATCTTCCGTGCTACCGAGCAGTGGTTCATCTCGATGGAAACGCCTATGCTCTTCCTTTTCCTCCCGGGAGACACTCTGCGCACAAAGACCCTCGAAGAGATCAAGCACGTGAAGTGGGACCCGGCGTGGGGCGAGGAGCGGCTGTCGAACATGATCGCTACGCGCCCCGATTGGTGCATCTCGCGCCAGAGGGTGTGGGGAGTTCCCATCGCGGTTTTTCTCTGCGAGGGCTGCGGCAAGCCGCTGAATGACCACGCCATCAATCGCAAGGTCGTTGAACTTTTTGCGCGCGCCGGCGCTGACGCCTGGTTCACGTCTGAATCAGACACGATTATTCCCGCAGGAACGAAGTGTCCGCATTGCGGCACCACGAAGTTCGAGAAGGAGACTGACATCTTCGATGTCTGGCTGGAGTCAGGCGCGAGCTATCTCGCGTTAATCGCTGACGAGCCCACGTATCCTTGGCCGTCCGATCTTTATCTCGAAGGTGGCGACCAATACCGCGGCTGGTTCCAGTCGTCTCTTCTGTGCGCCATGGGCACGCACGGAACGCCGCCTTACAAAGGCGTCGTCACGCCGGGATGGACGCTCGATGAAAAAGGGCAGGCCATGTCGAAGTCACGGGGCAACGACGTAGACCCGGTTGATATCGCCGATCGAATGGGCGCGGAAGTGGTGCGTCTCTGGGTGGCGTCGGTCGACTTCCGCGAAGACGTGGTCGGCTCCGAGTTGCTGATGCAGCGGGTCGCGGAAACTTACCGCACCATCCGCAACAATTTATTCCGCTTCGTCCTCAGCAACCTGTACGACTTTAATCCCCAGGCCGACGCAGTTCCGTTTGAAAAGCTGGAAGACATCGACCAGTACATGCTGCGTCTGACCGCTGCGCTGGTCGCGGATGTGCGGCGCTGGTACGACGAATTTGCCTTCCACCGCATCTATCACCGCGTGAATTATTTCTGCGTAACCGAACTCAGCGCCTTCTATTTCGACGTGCTCAAAGACCGCCTGTACACCTCCGCGCCCAAGTCAGAAGCGCGGCGCAGCGCACAGACCGCGATCTGGCGCATCGGCGAGGCTCTGACGCGGCTGCTCGCTCCCATCACCAGCTTTACCTCAGAAGAAGTCTGGGGATATTTGCCGAATGTTGCTGGCCGCCCTGAAAGCGTCCACCTGGCGCAGTTCCCCTCGGCTTCCGATCTGCTCGGCGAGGGCACGGCGGTTGACGATCCCGATCAGCGCCAAAACTGGAGTGCACTGCTCGCGATCCGCGAAGAAGTGATGAAAGCCCTGGACACTGCGCGCAACAACAAAATGATTGGCAAGCCGCTAGAGGCCCAGCTCACGATCACCGCCTCTGATCCTGCCTACTCGCTGCTGGCGCGCCATAAGGATCAGCTCCGCTATATATTTATTGTTTCCGCTGTGAACCTCGTACAGGCTTCAGGCAACGGCACGGGGCAGGTCCACGTCGAGGTGAAGAAGGCGGACGGGGCCAAGTGCGAACGCTGCTGGAATTACTCGATCCACGTCGGCGAGGACAAGACCTACCCCACAGTCTGCGAGCGCTGCAGCGCCGTGCTAAAGGAAATCGGCGGGGCTTAGCTCCGCGTGCAAAAAGATTTACCTCAGGCGCTGAAGCGCGGGTACACTTTTAGCGACCTAACGGCACGAGTGAACTCGTGCCCTTTCCAATCGTCGTAAGGCAAAACCGATTGTGAACTGGCGAAAACTGCGAACGTTCTTGCTGACCGTGCTGGCGCTGAGCCTGATCCCGGCCACCCGCTATTATCAGATCGACGTTCCGTTGTTGCATTGGCTGAGAGGCTCGCGCCACGTCGATCCCTTGTCGCTGCACCTGATGGGCGAGTTTGTCGAAAATAATCTCGGAACCGAGCAGGATTCAGACGGCTCGGTCACCGTGCGTATGATCGCGCAGCAATACCTGTTCATCCCGCATTGCATTCTGATTCCCGCCGGGGTCCCCGTTCATCTTCGCATCACCAGCGCCGACGCTGTCCACTGGCTTGCCTTCGATGGCACCGACTATAAAATCAAGGCCTTGCCCGGCACGATCAGCGAGGCGCAACTTCAGTTCCCGCATCCGGGTGAATATAAAATGCCTTGTCGCGAGTTTTGCGGAGCGGGCCATTACGCAATGAGGTCTGAGTTGAAAGTCGTTCCCCGCGAACAGTTCCCTGTTTTACAGCCGGGAGAAAGGAGCAGCTGTGCGGGACACTAAACGATTCCCGCGTTACTGGAGACTTTTTCCGTGGCGGCTCCGAGCGGCGATTGCGCTGGCGGTCACCCTGGTTGCCGGGACAGCCGCAAGTGCACTCCTGCTCCAGGCGGGAGCCAATCCGCCGGATCGAATTCCGTCCTATGTGGAATGGACGCCGGAAACTCTAGCGGCAGCCGCTGGGGGAGACGCTTTTCGTGGGATGCTTCTCGCCAGGCGCTGCGACCATTGCCACGGAGCGGAAGGCTTCAGCGCCGTTGGCTACACGCCGAACCTGGCCGGCATTGACCGGCTGGCGATCTGGAAAGAGTTGGAAGATTTCCGGAGTCATAAGCGGCTATCCCGCGACATGAACCCGATCGCGGAGTCACTTTCGCCTCGGGACGTAGCCGACGTGGTCGCCTTTTTCGCAAAGCTGCCCGCGTTTGCCGACCCCGGAGACAAACGAATATTTCCGCAGTCGCGGCCTGATCCCGGTCCTGCCGGCATCGCATCGCGTCTGGTTTCCTTCGGAGATGGAGAACGTGGCATTCCGCCGTGCCAGGCCTGTCATGGTCCAGTCGGCTATCGTCCCGGCGCTCCCTTGCTAGTCAACCAGAACGCCGAATACGTGCTGAACCAACTTGAAGCGTTCGCGAGCGGCGAACGCGCCAACGACATCAACATGCCGATGCGTACCATCGCGGGACTCCTCACCGAAGACGAACGGCATGCCTTGGCGGAATATTACGGAGCGGGCCTGGGGCTTGAGCCGGCAAGTTTGACGGCGCCGAAGTAGGCCGCGAGCGGAAAGCCGCCGCCCTACCTGAGCTCTTCCATCGCCGCCGCCAGCGCTTCCCTGCCCGGCCGCGTCAGCGATTCCGGCAGCGTAGCCAGCGGCTCATCAACCATGTTCAGCATGTCAAGGAAGCTGGGCGCCTTGGTGTTCACGTAAAACAGTCCCGTAAGAACTTCGCCCCTGTCGTGCGCCTCCGAGAGCCGCGTCATGGCTGCGATCCGGTTGGTTGGGTCATAGTCTTCCTCGAGCTTGCGCAGCCGCAGGCTGGATCCATCGTGCATCGTGACGTTAACCGTCGTTCCCGGATCATACTCGACATCGATTTCTTCGAAGTGCGGAACAAAGCTTATTTCCTGCAAGGTCTCCTCGTGATCCTTCACGTATTTGTAGGATTTGGTCGAGCCCTCGTGATCGTTGAAGGTGACGCACGGCGAAACTACATCGAGCATCACGGTGCCATGGTGCGCGATCGCGGCTTTCAGCATGGCGCTCAACTGCTTCTTGTCGCCGGAGAACGACCGTCCCACGAATGTCGCGCCCAGCTCAATGGCCAGCCCGCAGGTATCGATCGGCGGAAGATCATTGATCACGCCCGATTTCAGTTTCGACCCAAGATCGGCAGTAGCCGAGAACTGCCCCTTGGTCAGGCCGTAGACGCCGTTGTCCTCAATGATGTAGATGAGGGGAAGATTGCGGCGCATAAGGTGAACGAACTGTCCGATGCCGATCGACGCCGTGTCGCCATCGCCGCTAACGCCCAGCGCAATCAGATTGCGATTGGCGAGCATCGCGCCCGTGGCTACCGACGGCATGCGTCCATGCACCGAGTTGAAGCTGTGCGAACGGTTCATGAAATACGCCGGGCTCTTCGACGAACAGCCGATACCGCTCAGCTTCGCCACCCGCTCCGGCTGCACGCCCATGTCATACATCGCTTCGATGATCCGCTCGGAAATCGCATTGTGACCGCAGCCGGCGCAGAGCGTAGTCTTTCCGCCCTTGTAATCAATTACGGTGAGGCCGATCCGGTTGGTCTTCGGTTCTGCAGCAGGCGTGGTCGCCATCTTACTTGCCCTCCATAGTGCTCAATTCGTCGGTCACGGACCGCGCGTCAAGCGGCAGCCCGTCGAGATGGCTGATGCTGCGCAGCCGCGTGGTCAGTTCGGGTTTCAGGTCAAGCTTGAGCAGGCTGAGCATCTGCGCGTCGCGGTTCTGCTCAACTACGTAAACGCGGTCGTGCTGCTCGATAAATTCATGAACTTCGCGCGTAAAGGGATAGGCCCGCAGCCGCAAGTAGTCTGTCTCAATCGCATACTCGTTGCGCAACTGGTCGCGGCTTTCAATGATCCCCCAGTGCGAAGTCCCGTAGGCAATGATCCCTATCTTTGCATTCGCACCTTTGAGAATCTCTGGACGAGGCACGAAAGAGCGAGCGCTCTCGAACTTTCGATTGAGCCGCTCCATATTGTTCTCGTAATCGTCCGGGCGCTCGCTGTAGTTCGATTTATCGTTATGGCCGCTGCCGCGCGTAAAGTAGGCTGCCGCAGGATGATTCGTTCCCGGCAGCGTGCGATATCCTACGCCGTCGCCATCCAGATCCTTATATCGGGCAAAGCCGCCGAGCTTATCGAGATCTGCCTTGCTGAGAACCTTGCCCCGCTTGATCGGCGTAGTCGGATACTCGAACGGATCCGACATCCAGTTATTCATCCCAAGATCGAGATCGGACATCACGAAAACCAGCGTCTGGAACTGCTCGGCCAGGTTAAAGGCCTCGGACGCCATGCTGAAACATTCCGCCGCCGAGCACGGGATCAGCATGATGTTCTTGGTGTCACCATGGGAAAGAAAGGCCGTCGAAAGAATGTCGCCCTGTGAAGTGCGCGTGGGCAAGCCGGTAGAAGGACCAACTCGCTGAATGTCCCAGATCACGCCCGGAATTTCCGCGTAATAAGCCAAGCCGGAAAACTCTGACATCAAAGAAATGCCCGGACCTGCGGTCGCCGTCATGCTGCGCGCGCCCGCCCAACCGGCGCCGATCACCATGCCGATCGCGGCCAGTTCATCCTCTGCCTGAACAATCGCAAAAGTGGCTTTGCCGTCCGGGCCGATGCGGTATTCCTTCATATAGTCGATCATCGTCTCCACCAGCGAAGACGACGGAGTGATGGGATACCACGTAACCACAGTGCACCCCGCGAACATGCAACCAAGAGCCGCAGCCGAGTTGCCGTCGATGATGATCTTGCCCGCGGTCTTGTCCATGCGCTCGATGTAGAAAACTCCGCGCTTCTGCAGGCTGGCCTTGGCGTAGTCGAATCCGGCCTGCGCCGCAGCCAGGTTCAGGGTGGCAGCTTTCACTTTCGCAGCAAACTGTTTGCGGATCGCCTTCTCCACCTCGCCCATGTCGATAGTGAGCAGCTGTGCGACCACGCCCACATACACCATGTTCTTGACCAGCTTGCGCAGCTTCGCCTCTGGGCAAACGCTCGCGACCAGCTTGTCGTAGGGAACCGAATAAAAAATCAGGTCATTGCGCAGCTTCTCGAGGGCCAGCGGCTCGTCATACAGCACGGAGGCCCCCGGCGCCAGCGACATCACATCGTCCTGCGCGGTCTCCGCATTCATGGCCACCAGGAAATCGATTTCCTTCTTGCGGCCAATGTAGCCATCTTTGTTGGCGCGAATCGTATACCAGGTGGGCAGACCGGCAATATTTGACGGAAACAGGTTTTTGCCCGAAACCGGCACGCCCATCTGAAAGATCGCCCGCAACAATACCGTGTTTGAACTTTGTGAGCCTGAGCCATTCACCGTGGCAACCTGAATGCTCATGTCATTGACGATTCGCTTGCGCCCCAATTGCCCGCCCGTACCCTGGGGCGCAACATCCGTAGTGGCCATCCCTACACCTTCCTTCGATTTAGGGGCGGAATGATTCCCACAAAATGATCCGCCCGAATTTCAACTTGGGGGAAACAGAATATTATACGGCGATCGCGCTCTCTCGGCACGCCAAATCGCCCGCCTGAAGCCAGAGGAACCTATTTGGGAACGAGGCGCAAGAAACAAAATGATTGCAGATTCACTCGGTCTTGAAGAACTGAGCGATGGTGCGGAACTTGTCGTATCGCGAAACGATTAAATCTGCCGGCGGGATCTTCTTCAGGTCCGAGAAATGTTTCTGCAGGCTGACGTCGAGTAAGTTCGCTGCCGCCTCGTAATCCCGGTGCGCTCCACCTTCCGGCTCGGGCACGATATCGTCAATGCAGCCCAACTCGCTGAGATCCGTGGCCGTAATGCGCATTGCCTCGGCGGCCAACTCCTTCTTCGTGGAATCCCGCCACATGATCGCGGCACAACCCTCGGGCGAAATCACCGAGTAAATCGAATTCTCCATCATCAACACGCGGTCGGCGACGGCAATCGCCAACGCTCCGCCGCTGCCGCCAACCCCAATCACAGTCGCGATAATGGGCACTTCAAGCCGCGCCATTTCTCGCAAGTTGTAGGCAATCGCCTCGGCTTGTCCACGCTCTTCCGCGTGAATTCCAGGGTAGGCGCCATCCGTATCCACCAGTGTGAAAATCGGCTTGCGAAATTTCTCCGCGACCTGCATCACGCGCAGCGCCTTGCGATATCCCTCGGGATGAGGCGTCCCGAAATTGCGGTACACGCGCTGCTTCATGTCCCGGCCTTTTTGCGTGCCTACGACAAGAACTTCCTCGCCATGAAAGCGGGCCATCCCGCAAACAATCGCGGGATCGTCGCCGAACCCGCGGTCCCCGTGAATCTCGCTCCAGTCCGTGAACACGCGCTCGATATAGTCGAGCGCCTGCGGACGCTGCGGGTGCCGTGCCAGTTCCGTCTTTTGCCAGGCAGTCTGCAGGCTTTTCATTTGCTCGCGGAGAATGTGAACGCGCTCATGAAGTTTCGCCAACTGGCGATGCGTCTCATCATTTTGGCCCGCAGAGGCCTCGATCAGCGCCACCTGGCGTTCGATCTGCTCCAGTTCCTGCTGCGCTTTATCGCTGGCTTCCATGTCTGATGAATACGCTCTTGCTGAATATGATTTAACTGAGCACGCTGCCGATTACAGTCTCAATTGATTACACGTACGCTGCCCCGCCCGCATAACTGCTCGACGCGAGCAATGAAGCCGCGATCTGGCTGCACATTATAACCTTCTACTTCCATCACCACCATAAAATCCCCAGCACGTTCCACGTCAAATAACACCTGCGCAGCGCCCTTGCGCTGCGTAAACAGTGCGTAAAGATCGTCCACCGTAGTCTCACCCGCGGTTTCGAGCGGCACCCGAATGCGGATCGCGCGCGGCAGCGGAACTTTAGCTTCTTCCAGTGGAATAATCTCGGCCGCCGTAATTTTGGGATTCGTTCCTTCTTCGATTCTCACTCCCGCCCTTACCAGCACAGGAACTTCGAGTTTCACTTTGTCACCGAGTCGCTTGTAGGCCTCGGGAAAAACAATCATATCGATGGAGCCCGACATATCCTCGAGCGTGGCCTGCGCATAGAACTCTCCGCGCTTTGATTTCTGCACGCGCACGTTGCCGATGATGCCGGCTGTCGCGATGGTCTCGTCCTTGCCGGTGGATCTCGTCATCGCGCCGATCTCATCGATGCGCAGCGCCTGCAGATCGGCCAGCTTGTCTTTGTATTTCTCCAGCGGATGCCCACTGATGAAGAAGCCAAGGATTTCTTTCTCCGCCGCCAACCGCGCCTGCTCATCCCAGTCCGGAATATCAGGCAACCGGTCGTTGTTGACCTCGGACTCCTGCTGAAACACGCCGAACAGCCCGTGCTGTCCGGATTCCGCGTCGCGCTGTGCCTTCTGCGCGCGCTCCATGGCGCGATCGAGCACAGCCATTACCTGGGCGCGCCTGCCGAGTGAATCCATCGCCCCGCTCTTGATCAACGATTCCAGCACCCGCTTGTTGAGCAGCCGCAGATCAACATTCTCGCAGAATTCGTAAATTGATTTGAAACGCCCCAGTTTCTTCCGCGCCGCCACGATCGATTCAATCGCGTTGCCGCCAACATTCTTCACCGCCGCCAACCCAAACCGAATGGCTTCTCCATGCGGCGTAAAGTTTGCATCCGACACATTGATATCCGGTGCTTCCACCGCAATCCCCATCTCGCGGCATTCGTTGATGTACTTCACAACATCATCCGTGCTGCCCGTAACTGAAGTCAGCAAGGCCGCCATGAACTCGACCGGATAATGCGTCTTTAAGTACGCCGTGTGATAGGCCAGCAGCGCGTAAGCGGCCGAATGTGATTTGTTGAAGCCGTACCCCGCAAACTGCGCCATAAGATCGAAAATCTTCTCAATCTTCTTCGGTGGAAATTTACGCTGCGCCGCGCCCTGAATAAAACGCTCGCGCTGCGCCGCCATTTCTTCCTGTTTCTTTTTCCCCATCGCCCGCCGTAGCAGATCGGCTTCGCCCAGAGAGTAGCCCGCGAGCTTGTTCGCCGCTTGCATGACCTGCTCCTGATAAACGAAGACGCCCAGCGTCTCTTCCAAAATCTCTTTCAGCTCCGGCAGCTCGTACTCAATCTTGCGCCGTCCCTGTTTGCGCTCGATGAAGTCATCGATCATCGCCATGGGTCCTGGACGATAGAGCGCATTCAAGGCGGTAAGATGTTCGATCGAGTTCGGCTGATAGCGGCGCAGCACGTCGCGCATGCCATGCGATTCAAACTGGAAGACGCCGGAAGTCAGGGCTTTGTGAAAGACTTTCTGGTAGGTTTCGGTATCTTCGAGAGGAATGTTTTCGAGCATGATCGGCGTTCCGCGAGTCTGCGCGATCAGTTTCAGCGTGTCAGTAAGAATCGTAAGCGTGGTCAGCCCGAGGAAATCCATCTTCAGCAGGCCCATCTTCTCGATCGCAACCATGTCAAAGGCGGTGACGATTTCCTCGTTCTTCGTTCGGTGCAGCGGCACAAGTTCGGTCAAAGGCCGCGGTGAAATCACCACGCCCGCGGCGTGAACTCCGGAGTTGCGCACCATTCCTTCCAGCTTCTTTGCAGTCTGGATCAGCTCGCGAATCTGCCCATCTTTCTCCATGGCCTCGCGCAGTTGCGGCGAATCTTCGATGGCCTGATCGAGCGTGATGTTGAGCTGCGTGGGAATCATCTTCGCGATGCGGTCCACATCGCTGTAAGGAATGTCCATGGCGCGTCCCACGTCTTTGATCGCCGCCTTGGCGGCCATCGTGCCAAACGTGATGATCTGCGCCACGTTATCGCGCCCATATTTCTGCGTAACGTAGTTGATGACCTCACCGCGCCGGTTCATGCAGAAATCGATGTCGATATCCGGCATCGAAACCCGCTCCGGATTCAGGAAGCGTTCAAACAGCAACTCGTGCTGCAGTGGATCGAGATCAGTGATGCCCAGCGCGTAGGAAACCAGCGACCCTGCCGCCGATCCGCGTCCCGGCCCCACCGGAATGTCCCGCTCCTTGGCATACCGGATGAAGTCCCACACAATCAAAAAATATCCCGGGAACTTCATCTGCTGTATGATCCCCAGCTCCCGCTCCAGCCGCTGATCGTAATCTGAAATCGGGTGCTTCAGCTTGCCCTGCTCGTGCAACGGCCGCAGCGCCGCCATCCGCCGCGCGAACCCTTCGCGCGTAACGTGCACAAAATAGCTGTCGATCGAATAGCCGGGAGGAACTTCGAATTGCGGGAACGGCGTCGCCACTTTTTCCAGCCGCAAGCTGCAGCGCTCGGCGATATCGAGCGTCCGGCTCAAAACTTCAGGTGAGTCCTTGAACACGCGGTACATCTCATCGTGGCTCTTGACGAAGAACTGCGTGCCCTCAAACTTCATCCGTCCCGTATCGTGAATCGACTTGCCAGTCTGGATGCACAGCATTACGTCCTGGGCGTGCGCGTCGTCTTCGCAGAGGTAGTGGCTGTCATTGGTCGCCACCAGCGGCAGTCCTAGGTCTTTCTCCAACTGGAACAGACCGGGATGGATCTTATGCTCCATCGCTAGTCCCTGATCCTGAATCTCGAGATAGAAATTATCCTTGCCGAAAATGTCGACAAACGTTCCTGCGGCCGCGCGCGCGGCATCGTATTTCCCTTCCATCAACCGCTCTGCGACTTCACCTTTCAGGCATCCCGAAAGCCCGATCAATCCGCGGGAATGCTCCGCCAGAAACTTCTTGCTCACCCGCGGCTTGTAATAAAAACCGTGCAGCGAGGCTTCCGAGGTGATCTTCACCAGGTTGCGGTAGCCCTCTTCGTTTTCGGCCAGCACCAGCAAATGGTTGTAGGTGTCGCCGTCGGGCGGTGTGCGTTCGATGTTGTGATCATCTTTCTTGCAGATATAAAGTTCGCAGCCCACGATCGGCTTCACGCCTGCGTGATTTGCTGCGTTGACAAAGTGCACGGCGCCAAAGATGTTTCCGTGGTCGGTCATCGCCACGGCAGGCATGCCTAGCTCTTTCACACGTTGGCAAAGTTTTTCGACGTCGCAGGCGCCGTCCAGCAGGGAGTAATCGGTATGCAGGTGCAGGTGGACGAATTGGGACATAGGCCTCAGTTTTATTCTACGGCGACGACCGACCGTTGGCGTCATTCTAACGGGAAATGCGCGTGCGCAAGCGCGAAGTTATCCACAGAATACGAGGTGAGCGCTACCCCGGACTCGCGACGGAGACTACTGTCCTTCGTGCGCGCCAGGCAGCTGGAAATCCACACCCCGCGCGTCGTTTGCCTTGGTAGTGGCTGGAAGGTCGATATCAGAGAGTGGAATCTTCTGGGTATGCTGCAGATCGAAAACCCACAGCATCTGCCCCACGATCGCGTAGTTCTTCACTTCCTGTTTGTGTTCATCGCGGAAAACCAGCACCGTGGCCGGCGCCGCCTCGTTGAGTTCCGAGTGCTCGCTTCGTTGGCGCGGCGGCACAGGTGCTGAGCCCGCGTACACATCCTGATCGTTCTGCTGGCGCATCCTCTGCTCGTCGAGACTCTGCTGGTTCATCTCGTTCGCCAGGCCAGTCTGGTATTGCTGATCCGAGTCATCCGACGAACCCGAATCCCACCACCAGTACGGATCGAACGCACCCGCGTATCCCCACGGATCAGCGTAAGCGCCCACACACCCGTAGCCGTAGTAGTAACAGTTAGCTCCGACGCCGTAAGCTCCGAATCGCTCTCTGCCGTAACGATTGAACCCGCGATTAAAGCCCCGGTTGAAGCCTCGAGAGGAGAATGCCGGACGCGAAGCCGAGCGAGGGGCGAACGAACGCGCCGCCGAACCAGAACCCGCACGCGCACCGCCAAAAGTCGGAGCACTAGCGTGGCCACCGAACCCGCCGCCGTGCGAAGCAAACCCGCCATGCCCGCCGCCACCAGACCCATGGCCTCCGCCGTGCTGCGCCGAAAGCGGCACAGCAGCCAGCAGCAGCACGAACGCCGCACTGAGAAGCGGTCGATGCATACTTCCATTATATCTCCGATTGAGGCCGGGCAAGCGAGAAATTGGTACGGGGCAGAAGGGCGAATTAGGACAATGCCCGGTACGAAACCACCTGGACAGCTCTTTTACCGTTTCTTGCCCTTTGCCTTTGGCTTGTGAGCGGCTTTCTTGGATGGTGCAGAATGTTTCGCTGCGGGTTTGACAGCGGCTTTCGCAGGATGCTTCGCAGGTTTGACCTGAGCTCTAACTGGGGCCGGCGCGGCTTTGGATTTCCCTTTCGCAAGCGGTGGGGCCGCCGGAATAGCAACTGCCGGCGCCGCAGGCGCACCCTTCCCTTTCCCCTTCGCCACTTCACCCTTTTTCCCTGGGACTGGTGCTGGAGCCGCAGCGGGCGCTGCTTTCGGCCCGCGCCCGCGCCGGGGCGGAGGCGGAGGTGGTGGTGGTGGCGGCGCAAACGGCTTCAAGAACTTCAACGTCTCCGTGCGCGAGCGCAGTTTTCCATCCAGCAGTAGCATGAAAACGTCGCGCGCAATCTTTGGATACTCCGGCAACTGCGGCGTGATCAGCAGCTCGGTCATTTCCGGCAGCGGAATGCGCTGCTGCACCTGCCGCCACTTGGTCAGGAAGTTTTTAATCTTCTGCGCCACCGTCTGGTGCCGCGCCGTCACCGCCAGAAACAAAATCATCTCCGGTCGCGCCGACGACAGCAGATTCCATGTGCGCGACGGCGTCGCTGCTTCCTTGCCGGTCAATCGCTTCGCCAGCTCTTTCGCGTGATCCTCGATATCGCGCCAGGCCTCGACCAAATCCTTGCGCGGAATCTGCCGGCGTAAATCAGAAATGTCTTTGTCCGAAAGCCGTGCGGTCAAAAAGTGCATCACCGCCGGCGATGGATCGACCGTATAGCCCAGATCCACCATCTGCTG
>DATHOK010000221.1:0-7080 GCA_035484995.1 Verrucomicrobiia bacterium
AGCTTCGCTCGATAGCCGAGGGCGGCTGTCCCCACATAAGCCTAACTTAACCGGTGGTAAACAAATCATACGGAGGCAATCCATGTCGAAGAAAGCAACCGCTACTGATGCCCAACTGATCATGCAACTCTACGACCTGCGCCGCGAAGCGGAAATGCGCAAAGCGCGCAGTTGGTGGGTAAACGAATTCTGGCCGCAGAGTGTTGACGATTTCATGAAGGTAGGCGGGGCGATGGGCTCGCAGGAAAACAACTGGCTGCGCCAGGTCAGCGGATACTGGAGCATGGCCGCTGCCTTCGTCGTGCAGGGGGCGCTGAGCGAGGAGTTGTTCATCCAGCCCGCGGTGAGTGGGGAGATGTTTTTAGTGTTCGGCAAGGTTTATCCCTTTCTCAAGGAGCTGCGCGAAAAGATGGGTGACCCGCACGTGTTCGAGAACATTGAGAAGGTGATCACGGGTTCCAAGTTCGGACGCGACCGTCTGAAGTTGACGCTGAAGCGACTCGAAACGATACGTGAGAAGAGGGCTCTGGGGAAGGCCAGCTAGAGAGGTCGCCGCAGGGGAAGAACCAGTCGAGGTGCGCTCGACGGACCCTTCGACTTCGCTCAGAGCCGGCAGCCGAGGGCGGCTGCCCCACATGAGCATTTTCACATTACATCTCCAGGTTAGCAGCTCCACGCACTGAGACGTTCGGCCATCTGTTATCCTAGACGGCTGTGCGGATGATCTGGTGGTTCCTTATTCTGGGTGTGAGTACACTGGTCGTGGTGTGCGTTGCGATCGCTCTGTATGTGCGCTTGCGGCGCCATTTGCAGGTTGCTCATGCCGCCCACGAAGGAAGCTCCAGTGAAGCAGAACCTGAGCCGCGCAGCGTTGAGTAGTGATGCTACCGTTGAAAATTTGGAGATCTTGCATGGCAAAACCGGCAATTCAAACCTTAAACGCATCGCAGGAACGGATTGTTGAAGGCGCGCGGCGAGTCGCTCTGGTGGTGGGCGGCAGCTTGCTGGTGGCAGTGTGCGCGCACATCACGATTCCCTTGCCGGGTACACCCGTCCCCCTGACGGTGCAGAACTTCGGCGTGCTGTTAGTGGGACTGCTGCTGGGCAGCCGACGCGGATTTGCGGCGCTCGCGCTTTATCTGGCGGAGGGTGTGATGGGCATGCCGGTGTTCAGTCCCACGGGTCCGGGAGGGATCGCGCAGCTACTCGGGCCGACCGGCGGATTTCTACTGGCTTATCCGCTGGTGGCGTGGCTTGCGGGTTTTGTCATGGAGCGTGGACGGAAAAGCTTTGCGCGCGCCGCGCTGGGCGGGTTTCTTGCTGAAATTGTGCTTTTCATTGGAGGGCTGAGCTGGCTCGCCGTACTGACGCATTCGGTGACGCAAGCTATTCGCTTGGGGCTTTACTGGTTTGTTTTTGCCGAAGTGATCAAGGTGATGGTGGCTGCGGGAATTGCAGCGAGCTGGCGGCGCGCTTCGGCGACACAACGGTAAAGAGCACGCGGGATAAGCAGTTTGGAGTCTAGATAATGACAGTAATTTCGGAGCAGGAAACGAAACATTCCGCTGATGCAGCCTCTGGGGTACGCGAGATCAGCATCGCCCACAGTCCGGATTCGGACGATGCCTTCATGTTTTATGGACTGGCTACTAATAAGGTGCGCGTTGCGGGACTGCGGTTCACGCACACGCTTTGTGATATCGAGACGCTGAACCAGAAGGCGCGGGAGGGCGTTTACGACGTGACGGCGATTTCGTTTCACGCCTATCCTTATATTCAGGATTTGTACGCGCTGATGTCTTGCGGCGGCAGCGTGGGTGAAGGCTATGGACCGATGGTGGTTTCGCCGCGGCCGTTTACGCAGAGTGAAATCAAGGAGAAACGCATAGCGGTTCCGGGCACGCTTACAACTGCATATCTCGCGTTGCAACTTTTTGCTCCGGGCGTAGAGACGGAAGTTGTGCCCTTCGACCAGATTATTCCACAGGTGCTTGAGGGCAAGCATGAGGCTGGACTGATCATTCATGAAGGCCAGCTGACTTATGACAAGGCCGGGTTGCACCGTATTGTCGACCTTGGCCGGTGGTGGCAGAAGATGACGGGGCTGCCTTTGCCGCTGGGAGGGAACGCCATTCGCCGCGCGCTGGGCCCGGAACTGGTCTCGGCCGTAAACGGCGCGCTGCGCGACAGCATTCAGTACGCGCTTGAACACCGCGAAGAGGCTTTGTCCTATGCCATGCAGTTTGCTCGCGATCTTGATCCGCAGACAGCTGACCGGTTCGTTGGGATGTACGTGAACGAGCGCACGCTGGATTACGGCCCGGATGGGCGCGAGGCCGTGGTGCGGCTGCTTGATATGGGGCATAAGGCCGGGATTATTGGGCCCGAGGCGCGGGTGGATTGGTTAGGGTAGAAAGTTCTCGCAAGGAGCATCCGCGCTTGTCGGGTACCGCAGAAAAAATCCAACAATCCCAAACCTTGCTTATCGACGCGGATGATACTCTTTGGGAGAACAACATCTATTTTGAGCGGGCGATCGTTCGCTTTATTTCGTTTCTGAATCATCACGAGTTTTCTCCGGAACAGGTGCGAGAAGTTCTGAATGATGTAGAGCGCGAATCGATCGCGACGCATGGCTACGGCCTGCACAGTTTTTCACACTCGCTGGTGGCGACGTTTGAGCGGCTCAGCGTGCAGCCGATCACGCCGGAGTTGCATGCCCAGATCACGGGTTTCGCGCAGACGATCTATGCGCATCCGATTGAATTCCTGCCCGATGTTCCGCAAACTCTGCAATATCTCTCCAGCCGACATCGCCTGATCCTGGTGACCAAGGGAGCGCTCGAGGAACAATCCGGAAAGATCGAGCGCTCGGGACTGCGGGAATATTTCGAAGCCACGGAGATCGTGGCGGAAAAACATCCTGAGGTTTATCGCGCCCTGGTCGAAAAACATTCGCTGGTGCATGATTCCACGTGGATGATCGGGAACAGCCCCAAGTCGGACATCAATCCGGCGCTGTCCGCGGGTTTGCACGCGGTTTTTGTGCCTCACGGCGACACGTGGATCCTGGAACATGAAGAAGTTAATGCGGCGCCTCAGGGGCAACGGCTGCTGATTGTGGGACGGTTTGCGGAGTTGCGGGAGCACTTTTGACGCGGGTGTCGGGGGTCAAGGGCATGTCTTCAGCCGCTCGCGCAGGAGATCAAAGCCCAAGGGTTTGACGTCCGTGGAATCCCACCCTTGCGCAAAAAGACGCGCAAGGATGGGGCACCCGTCTTTCGTGACAGTTCGCGCCGCCGCACGGCAGCACCAAACTAACCAACAACCCGCTCTCGCGGGGCGCTGTTGCCGCATGCTACGCTCATTCTGCTCTGCATTCTCGCACCACTCGTCTTGGCCGTGGAGACCAACCATTTCCGCAGGCTGTTGCGCACTGTTGAAGCTCTCTCCGAACTGGGGCCGGAGCTAACGGCGGAGCGCGAATTTTCAGACACTTCGCGCCGCATGCTTGCAGCCGTGATGGAAGCCGCGGGCGCGCGCGAAGGTGCGCTCTTCGTTTTCAGTGACAAGCCCACCATGCTGACTTCGGCCGCGGCCGAGGGATTTGCCATGCTGCCCGAGCCAGCGATTATTCCTCTTCTGCCGAAGCACGCGCACGCACTGGCTGCGGCGCGCGGACCGATTGTGCTGAACGCTTCGACCTACTCGATTTTTCTCAGCTCGAATGGAAACGTGGCTCCGGAACTTTTCAAGTGCCTGGCGCCGTTGAAAGCCTCCGGCAAACTGGCCGGTATTGTGGCGCTGGGCAGGCGTCCTGGAGATGCGCCCTACGAAGAAGCTGAGCTGGACGCGATGGACCTGCTGTGCAGCTACATTGGGCTGGCCGTGCAGAATCATGCACTGTCGCAGACACTGTCGCAGCGTGTGACGGAGAATTTACGGCTGATGGCTTCGCTTCACGGATTTTATGACACGGCACTCGAAGCATTTGCCACCGCGATTGACGTGAAGCACGTCAACATTCACGGGCACTCTTTGCGCGTGGGACGTTACGCGGCCGCGATCGGAGAAGCGATGGGAGTGGACGCCGGCGAAGTGGCCGCGCTGCGCAGCGCCGGGTATCTGCACGATATTGGCAAGGTGGCGGTCGATCGCCGCTTGTTCAGTAAACCGGGAGCGCTCAATCCCGAAGAGTTTCGGGAGATGGCGGACCATACCGTGGTCGGGCATCAGATTGTGAGCAGCGTCGAGTTCCCTTGGCCGAAGATTCATGAGGCGGTGCGCTGGCACCATGAGCGCAGCGACGGGTCCGGTTACCCTGACGCGCTCGCTGGAGACGATCTGCCCATGCCGGTGCGCATCATGGCGCTGGCCGACACGTTTGACGCGATGACCAGCACTCGCCCTTATCGCGAATCGCTTTCGCTGGGCAGCGCATTGAGCGATCTGGTGCGGATGACTCCGCAAAAATATGATCCTAATGTGGTGCAGGCCTTTCTGATTCAGGTGCGGCGCGACGCCGTGGGCAGCAATCGGGCTCCGCTGCTAGCCGATCACATGCCGGTGACTATTGCTCCTGGCGACATTGACCAGCTGGCCGCGACTTTGCAGCATAAGGTTTCTCGCGCGAAGACGTATTTGACATAGAAACTTCTGGCTTCTGGCTCCTTCTGGCTCTCGTCTTTTGGCAACCACGGCCAGCAACCTTTTCCTTCGATCCGGGTTGATAATGTAGGGGCTGTCCGTCTCTTCCCTGGGGTATCCTCATGCGTGTGGGCCGTGCGAAGATCGGAACATTTCTTCTCTGTTTTGGCTTGGCGTGCACGGTCCCGCAATTGCTGGCTGACAAGAAGGACCAAGCGAACACCGGTCCTGATGACCAGAGGCGCGCGTTGCACGCGCTCAATCGCCTGACCTTCGGTCCCCGCCCCGGAGATATGCAGCAAGTGATGGCGATCGGCATCGAGCGGTGGATTGACCTGCAACTGCATCCTGAAAAGATCAACGATGGAGCCCTTGACGCCCGCCTGGGGCCGCTCCGCACGCTGCGCATGAGCACGAGGGAGATTGCGGAAAACTTTCCGGATGGGCAGGAGATCAATCAAGTACGGAATGGCAAAAAGCCTATGCCGTCGGATCCGGCGCGGCGCGCCGTGTTTCAGGTGCAGCTTGCGCGCCAGGAAGAAAAAAAAGAACGCAAGGAAGAAGCAGCCAAGGGTACGGTTGCCGATGCTGCTCGGGACAAAGCCAACGGCACACCGACAGATGGGTCCATGATGGCGCAGAAGGCGACGCGTGATGCAATGAACGCAACCGCCAGCAGCAACGATTCTGTGACGGATGTGAAGAGCGTTCAGCAAGATCAGGACACGATGGCCGCCGCCGCGCCCACGCCCGCAACGAAGCCGACTCCCGAAGAAGAAGAGCAGGCGCGGCTGCGCGAGGAGCGGCTCTACTCAGACCTTGAAGTGCAGCAACTGCCGAACCTTCCGCCGGACGAGCGTTTCAAGAAAGTTCTCAGCATGACGCCGGAAGCGCAGCTCGCGGTTGCCGATTCTCTACGGGGAGGCAAGGGGAAGGAGTTTCTTGAGGGCCTGACTCCGAAGCAGAAGGAAACTTTGCTGGCCATGAACAACCCCGGGGGCGTAGTCAACGACGAACTGGCGCAGGCGAAGCTTCTGCGCGCGGTCTATACTCAGCGGCAGTTTGAAGAAGTGATGACTGATTTTTGGTGCAACCACTTCAATGTGTTTGTGGGCAAGGGGCTCGACCACCTGATGCTAACCAGCTACGAGCGCGATGTGATCCGTCCGCACGCGCTCGGCAAATTTGAGGATCTTCTTGTGGCCACGGCGAAGAGCCCTGCCATGCTGTTCTATCTGGACAACTGGTTGAGCGTGGGGCCGAACTCGGCGCAGAGTCTGGGACTGCCGGCGAACCCTTATGCGCGCCCCCATCTGCCGCGGCCGAATCAGGGCAAGCGCGCCAGCGGGCTCAACGAAAACTACGGACGCGAGTTGATGGAACTCCACACCCTGAGCGTGAACGGCGGATACTCTCAGCGCGATGTGACCGAAGTCGCTAAAGTTTTTACGGGATGGACCATCGACAAGCCGGCCGAAGGCGGAGGGTTCAAGTTCGATCCGCGCATGCACGAGCCGGGGCCGAAGTTCGTGCTCGGACACAAGGTCAAACCCAAGGGTGAAGGCGAAGGCCTGGAAGTGCTGCACCGGCTGGCGACAAGTCCGCAGACGGCACATTTTATTTCACTGAAACTGGCAGAGCGTTTTGTTTCGGACGATCCGCCGCCGGCGTTGGTCGACCGAATGGCGAAAACGTTCTTAAAGAAAAAAGGCGACATCCGCGAAGTTTTGAATATGCTGTTCCATTCTCCTGAGTTTTGGGACGATCCCACCTACCGCGCGAAAGTGAAAACACCTCTGGAGTTTGTGGCTTCGGCGGTACGCGCTACGGGTGCAGAGGTTGACGATGCGCAGCCGCTGGTTGGGCAACTCAACCGCATGGGCATGCCTCTTTATGGCGCGCAGCCGCCGACGGGCTATTCCATGAAAGCGGAAACCTGGGTCAGCTCTTCGGCGTTGCTCAACCGCATGAATTTTGCGCTGGGCTTGACCAGCGGCAAGATCAAAGGCGTGAAAGTGGATGCGGCGCTCCTGGTGGGAAGCAGTTCGGCGTCGCCGGATGCGGCTGCGACGCTGGCCACGCTCGAAACCAGTCTAGTCGTTGGTGGCGTTTCACAGCAGACGCACGACTCGATCGTGGCGCAGATCGACGCGGCAGGAAAGAACGGCGCGCAATCAACGCAAGGCGGCAAGGCCGTTCCGAGCAAACCGACGAACGGCGCGCGTCCTCCGGATGTGAGCACGATTGCGGGTTTGCTGCTGGGTTCGCCGGAGTTTCAGAGAAGGTAGCTGTCAGGAGCTGTCTTTTATGTCCATTACTCGTCGGGTTTTTCTTCGCAACAGCGCACTTGCTGTGGTCGGTACCGCGGCGGTGCCGAGCTTTCTGGCTCGCGCCGCCATGGGCGCGGCTGAGCCGGGTGCGCGCACCAAGCGG
>DATHOK010000222.1:0-6624 GCA_035484995.1 Verrucomicrobiia bacterium
TGGACCGGCAGGTGCACGAAGCTCCGCTGGCCGACTGGAAAGTCTATTTGAAATGGCATCTACTGAACTCGACCGCCAGTTCCCTCTCAGCGCCCTTCGTGGAGGAAGATTTCGCCTTCACAGGGAAGTACCTGAGCGGCACTACCGAGATGAAGCCGCGCTGGAAGCGCTGCGTCGAATCAACCGATCAACTCTTCGGCGAGGCTCTCGGAAAGAAGTATGTCGAGAAGTACTTCCCGCCGGAAGCCAAGGCGCGCATGCAGGAGATGGTACGGAATCTGCTGGCGGCGATGCGCTACGACATCCTCAGCCGGCCCTGGATGAGTGACGACACTAAAGAGAAAGCCATGGCCAAGATTGCTACCTTCAATCCCAAGATCGGGTATCCCGACAAGTGGAAAGACTACAGCCACGTGGAGATCCACCGCGACGCGTTCTTCGAGGACATGATCGCGGGCAGAAAGTTCGTGGAAGAAGATGACCGGCTCACCATCAACAAGCCCGTGGATCGCGGCCGTTGGGGCATGACGCCGCCCACCTCCGATGCTTATTACAATCCTCTGTTGAATGAGATCGTGTTTCCGGCTGGAATCCTGCAGCCTCCGGCGTTCGATATGAAAGCCGTAGACGCAGTGAATTACGGTGCCATCGGAGTGGTCATTGGCCACGAAATTTCCCACGGCTTCGATGATCAAGGCGCGCAGTTCGACTACCTGGGACGACTCCGCGACTGGTGGACGGACGCCGACCTGAAGCAGTTCCAGACGCGCGCAGCGTGCGTAGCTAATCAGTTCGATAACTACTTCATCGAACCCGGCGTGCATCACAACGGCAAACTGGTACTGGGCGAAAGCATTGGCGACCTGGGCGGCGCGAAGGTCGCCTTCCTGGCCTACGAGAAGTCGCTCGAGGGCAAGCCGCGTCCCGCGGACATCGATGGTTTTACTCCGGAGCAACAGTTTTACATTGCCTGGGGACAGTTCCGCGGAGATGAGATCCGCATCGAAACCCAGCGTACGATGATGCAGACTGATCCGCATCCAGTAGCCAAGTATCGAGTAATCGGACCACTCTCAAATCTGCCGGACTTTCAGAAGGCGTGGAGCTGCAAGGCGGATTCGGCAATGGTACGGCCCGAAGGCAAACGATGCGAGGTGTGGTGAGGCTTTAGCCCCTTGAGGAACGCTGGCTCATGAACAATCCGCAATCGCCCCAAACTCCCGACTGGAAAACTCACGGCCTGCGCATCATTCGCAGCGGCGAACTCGACAGCAACACGCCGCAAACCCCGGGCATGACCCGTGCTGAAGCTATCTCACGCGCCCGCGTCGGCGCGCAAAAGCTCTGGGCGGGAACCGTCGTCGTCCATCCCAATGCCAAGACCGGCCCGCATCATCACGGAGAACTCGAAACCGTCATCTACGTGGTGCGCGGCCGCGCCCGCTTTCGCTGGGGAAATAACCTCGAGTTCGTCGATGAAGCCGGCCCGGGAGACTTCGTCTACGTCCCTCCCTACGTTCCTCATCAGGAACTGAACGCGCGCAAGGACGAACCGGTGGAAGCAGTCATCGTGCGCAGCGGCCAGGAGCCTATCGTCGTGAACCTGAACATCCCGAGCCCCGAGGACGCTCCCGATTCTCCGGAAGACGATCCCTTCCACTCCGCCCCAGGAAAGCGCTGATGTTCGAGACTGATGTCCGAAAGCCTCAGAAGCTGGAGTCCCAGGTGGCGTCGAAGCTCCCCTTGTATGGCGACACTATCGGGCAAGCGTTGGCATCGCTCGTCTGCAGCAACTGGGGCCTGAACCCGCTCTGCCCGACGCAGTCGAGCCAGTAAGAGCCGCTGTCGTCGCTCATCTGCACGTCGTACACGGGTCCGTCCTGGAACTGCTCGATGGTCTTGGTCTTCCCGCCGGACGTCACCTTACCGTCGAAGAAGCCGGTCTGGAAGAAGTCCACGAGCGGCAGTATCTGGAAGCCAAAAGGCAACTCGAATGCTGGGCGCTCCACAATCCACTCGGCGCTCGAGTCGAGGCAGGTGGATGCGGCGCAAGACGCCGTCACCGAGAAGCTCTCCTGCGGACGGCTGAAGTCGGTGAGCGACAGCTTGTAATTCTTCGTAGCGCCAGCCGGGGTGACGGTCACAGAGGCGCTGACGAAGTCGCCGGGCTGCGGACAGTCGACGTTGTTGTTGATGCAGGCCACCGTGCCCTCCTCGACGGTGCCGCCCGGGAACATCTCGTACCAGACGTAGTAGTACGTGACCCCCTCGAAGCACTGCGTGGCAGTTCCAAGCTGCTCGACCGTCCCGTCGGTGGCGCCGTCGATGCCGACCCACTGCGAGATGAAGGCGTCCTGGTATCGGTAGAGGCCGCTGGGGCACTGCACGTACGGGATCACCCACTGGCCGCTGACCGACGAGACAGTATTCGAACCGCTCTCGACGTCGGCGTAGCCTGACCAGTTCACCGTCGGCAGCGACGTGGCGCCTGCGCCAGGGACGTTCAGCGGTGTCGCGACGCTGCGCACCAGCGGCCGGTGCGAGGACATGGCCTTGAGAAACGCCTCCCGCGCTCGTGCGACAGCCGAAGCGTCGTGCCGTCCAGAGTCCGGCGCGCCCGCGCGGGCTGTGCTGGGCATTAGCACGCCGGGCACGGCGATCCCGAGCAGCATCGCAACGACACCAAGAAGTCTCTTCCCTTTAGAAGGGCTCGACGATCCGAAGGCGTGCGCGTTTGAGGACCTGTGCGTGGCACGAAACAGCGAAATCCTGATCTCATTAAGCGGCTTCATATTTAATCTCCTGGGATTCGATCGGGAGGGACGGGGGTGGCTCCTCCGCATAGTCGGGGAATTCTACACCTACCCAGCAGATTTGCAAGCGGTGTTTCAGCCTGCCGCTGGGCCTGTTCAGGGATGCGGGAAGGTCAGTTTAATCCGGCATGAATCACATGCAGTGACGCGTGCTTCAGGCTGCGGGGTTTTGAGAGACATCGCCTGCTCTCATCGGTTGATATTCGATTGCGGCTAAGATACGTATGGCAGAGCTGGCGAATGAACGAAGTAACTCCATATCCCGCGATCAATACTCTCCTGACTGAGTGGAGAAAGGGACTGAAGCGCTTGCTCGGCGGGGAAATTGTCGGCCTGTATCTATCGGGCTCGCTGGCCTATGGAGATTTCGTGATGGAAAGAAGCGATATAGATTTGCAGGCAGTCGTTCGCAATCCACTGACAGAAGATGAACTCCGATCGGTTGAGCACTTGCATAGACAGATAGAGGAACGCTGTCCCGAATGGGCAAACCGGATTGAGTGTTCCTATGTTCCTCTCGAACTCATGGGTGAATTGACGCCTCCTGCAACACCGCGACCGTGGTGGGGATTTGGCACTTTGTATGCCGAGGCGCCGGCCGGGAATGAATGGATCATCAATCACTACCTTCTCTCCAGGCATGGCATCCCGCTTGAGGGACCCGATTTCAACGAGCTGATACCACCGATTGACATTCACACAGTGCGACAAGCCAGCGCCAGAGATTTGTTTCAAGAATGGGTGCCGAAAATTGATGACTGGACGTGGCTCTCGAATAGCCATTATCAGTCGTATCTGGTTCTGAATCTGTGCCGCATCTTGCACACCGTTATTCATAGCCAGCCGGGTTCTAAAAAGGCTGCTGGCCAGTGGGCCAAAGCAATGTATCCGCAGTGGAAAAACTTGATAGAAGAAGCCGAGCGATGGGGGTACGGTAGCGAGATGAAGCGGCAAGCTGACGCGGTGGCGTTCCTACGGTTCGCAGTCGAACGGGTGAATGAAACGGAATTGCTGCGAACCGAATCGCAGCAGGTGAAACATCCTCATTTACACTCATCAACCCTGGCAGCCCAACCCTCAATGAGATAATCGCTGTCGGCAGTTAGGTCTCCTTCTTTATCCGATCGCTCATACCCGCGTGCTGTGCTGTTACCTCGGTTACTTTCGAACCCGCCGGACAGGTCCGTACCATTCTCACTGAACCTGGGCTGTTAGGGATGCCGCCGAATGGGAGCAAAATCAGGCGGGGAGAAGCTCCGCAAGTCGGAGCGGCCTGCGAGAATCCTTCGCTCGATCGGAAACGGCCCACTTCACCTTCTGAATGCGTGCCATCTACTTAAATTTCTGCAGCGGCTCGTCGCGGTCTGTAGTTGAAATTAAGTCGGCGCTGCATTCATTGACGGATTCAGGCCCCAGTGGGCGTTCAGTAGTAGATCTAAATCTGCAATCTTCAGTGCACCGCGTATCCGGCCGCGCCCGGCAAAAGATTATCGACCTTGATCACTTTCATCCCAGGCTTCACGTCTGGGGCGTTCACTAGAGTGATGGCCCCCGAAAAGACGGCCAGAGCTTCTCTCTGCATGCCAACGGAGGGAACAACCAAAGGTTCAGCATCGGCCTCCCCACGAAATACCTGAGCGGTCCAATATCGTTTGTATTCACTTTCCGACATTGCAAGCAGCCGAAGCAAGGCGGCGCGTTCGGGGCATCCCGCACCGCGCGTGATGAGTTTGACCGCCTGACCGCCCGGCCACGAGCGTTTCGTACCCGCGAACATCTTCCGCAAGTCTCCGAGGCTGAGATTGGTTGCGGGATTACCCGAGTTGACTATGACGGCCACCCCTTCAGCCTGAGCTGTGCCCGGCGGGTCGAGTGAAAAAACCGCCAGTCCCAGGAGAAGCAGACTTGTTATCGATTTGATCCGCATGCTCTCTCCTGCCTCAGAAAGTAAACGCGAACTGCAGTTGCATTCCGTTTAAGCCCGGCTCGCGGCCTCGGACGGTGTGGTCCACCTGGGTGGTAAATGCCATGTAATCGTTCAAGTTGTAGCGAACGCCAAAGGAAGGACCATAACGCAGGCCGACGTCATCGACGATTGAGTTAACGTTAGTGTTCGCATTCACATATTGATAGCGGAAAAACGGCCGCACCCGCCAGATTTGCTTGGAGAACTGCGAATAGAAGGCCGGCGTGTCGAAGTGCAGTGGACCGCCGATCAGGGCTTGCCGGATCAGAAACCCCTCATTCAGAAATTCAATGCCATGCGCCACGTACACCGCGTAGGCGTTGACGATCGTTTGCCCATACCTCGCAGAATATCCGAGACTGCCCGGGGCGAGAGGAACCTGCGCGCCCGACGGATTTAAGACGTTATTGCTGACCTGGTCGTGGTAATAAGAAGTCCCGATTTGCAGCCCTCGCAGGTCATCGGGCCTGATAAACAATCCGACATTGGTTTGATTGCCGTTGTTCTCATCCGTCACCAAACCGTCGCCGCTGATGTCAGGTCGAATCGTGTCGGAGGATCCGTATTCGGCGACGTAGTTGAGGCCCAGCTTCCCGGAAGGAATCGCACCAGTCACGGAAACTCCGATCGCCTGCGTAGGAAGCAATCCACCATCGCTGGCGTATTGCATCACCAGGGGACGATCCGCGGTGGTCTGCAGCCATGCAGCGCTGCGAAATGCCCAGTTGTAATATCCAATGTTGGTCTGGTACCGGCCAAAGGACATCTTCAAATGGTCGTCGTATTCGTACTTGAGCAGCATCCGTCGCAGATCGACGCTGTAGCTCTGACCATCTCCTTCCTCGAAAATAATCTCGGCAAGCACGCTGGCCTTCGCAGTAAGTCTTGAAGTGAGGAACAGGCCGAAATCTCCGGTGTAGAAGTTTCCGGCCGAGCCGGGAACGAATCCTCCAGTTCCCAATTCCGGCTGGCGCTGGTTCAGAATCTGGTAGTCGACTTCGCCGAAGCCGCGCCACTGAATGCCATGCAAATCATGCCGGTCCTTCGGCATGGCTGCAGGCGCCGGTGGCGGCGCAGGAAGTTGCACAGTCGGTTGAGCGAGCGGCGGCGGCGGCGGCGAGGAAGCGTCGGCCTCAGTCCCTGGCAAAGCTGGAGCCTGCTTCTCTTCCAGACTCTTGATGCGCTCCAGCAGGTCATGGTCTTGTTGCTGCAACTGCTCTATTTGTTCCGCTAGTTGACGAATGGTTTCCTGGTCGGGGTCGCTCGGCTTCAGGCCCGCATTCTGCGCCCAACCGGAGGCAGGAACGATCAGCGGCACAACCAGCGCACAACGAATGCGAGCCCAGATTCTCCCTCTTCGCACAGAAGCCCCCCTCGAAACCGACGCAGGCGCCGGCGCATTCCCTGAGTTGACCTTCGGCAGGACTGGCTAGAAACGTTGAGTTACTTTGGTATGCGGCGGAAAAACTACGAGCATTGCCCACAAGAAAAAAGGCGCCGGAGGGTTCCGGCGCCACGAGGAACTCGCGAGATGCGGTCTAGCGAGTTGTCACCTACCAAAACTTATTTGCTTTCCGCGATGGGACTGGCCCCAAAATCGCGGCGGTTGTTCGCCGCGGTGCGCGCTGCGCGCGCCGCGGGCAGAGCGGCAACCGCGGCTCCATAACGTTCCAGCAGCACTGGCGCCATCGTGTTTTCCGCTTCCTTCACAAAGATCATCTGATTTTCCGAAGCCATATCGACGCGGACAAAATCTCCCAGCTTCACCTGGCTGGTCGCAACCAGATTGGCCAGCGGGAAAACCAGGTGCCGTTCAATGGCCCGCTTCAGGTGACGCGCCCCGTA
>DATHOK010000223.1:0-16044 GCA_035484995.1 Verrucomicrobiia bacterium
CCCGTGTTGGTCGCCAGCGCTACGCTCAGCGCACCGTTCGATCCCAGCGTCACATTCAACGCCCCCGCAGCTACCGCCGACCCGCTCGCCCCCACAAACGCCGGCCAGGTAATTACCAGCGTACCTTGAGCCTCACTCCCATCCGCCATGTAGACGGTATCGATCACGTTCGTAAGCGCGGGCCCACCCTGAGGAGCCGCGTTCAGTCGGATGCCGGTTGCCGCGACCACCACCGCCAGCACCAAATAAAAAATCCGTCCCGCAGGACGGCGTGTCTGAAACATACTTCCTCCTCGAACTTACTCTTGTCATCCTGAGCGAAGCGAAGGACCTATGCAACCTGCCTGCGCCACCACTTCTCCCATCAAGCATCTCTGCCGCGGCCTTCGTCCCAAACCCGCTCCTCAGCTCCGGCCTTTCAAAAACTCTTCCACGCTTCGCACATAAACCTCGGCGAAATCAGCCACCGGCCGTCTTCCCTCGATCAAATCCATGGCATCCTCCACCGCCCACCCCATCACGCCCAACAACGCCAGCGTCATCATCGGCGCCCGGTGCACTCCAGCCGCACAGTGGATGAACAGTTTCGCCTTCGGGTCTTCCATCGCCTCCAACGCAAACTTCACTCCGCATTCAAACACCTCGGCAGGCTTGAACTCGAAGTCATCGTCCACCGGATTCCAGCAAACCACGATCCCGTGCGGCTCGGCCAGCGGCGTGTCGTCGAACTCGATCTGCATGTCGATAATGTGCGTGATCCCCGCGAGCGACACCTTCGCCATGTTCTCCGGCGACCAAATTCCGCCTCCGACCGCGATCCGGTCGTCCAGCCACGTTATATCCATCCCAAACCTGCGTCGTGCCACAGTTCCATAATTGCCCGCCCCTAGGTTCCGCCGAACATCCGGGGGATACTCCACCATTGGGACGCCGTCCACCACCACCAACCCGCTGCCCCAACCGTCCAGCCACGGATCAGCATTCCGCGGCTTTCTCCCGCGCGGCCCCACCCGTGGAGAAACCGACAGCGCGTCCCGCCCGTCTGTTTCTCTCGAATTCAAACTCCCGCGCTTCATTTTACGGTATCCCCTCAGCCCTCATATCCTGCACGCCCAACTATTCTTCGCCGCCCTCGGGGAGAGCCGCGGGCTCTTCCTCGCCTTCTCCCTCAGCATCCTCTTCCACGACCCTCAGCTTGACGGCCTCATCGCTCGCACCCCTTACAGCGCCCGGCAATATAGCCACGGTCGGCTCCTCATCGCAAACCACCGGATCTAATGGCAATCCCATGCGCGTAAGCAAAGTGTGAGCCAGTGAACGTTCGATCGGATTCACGGCTGTCTGTTCGGTCGCCGGATATATCCCTGCGGCCTCAAACAAATATTTCGCCGACGCGAGTTGGCCCGTCTTCGCGACCTTAATCACCTCAGTCGCAATATCCTTCGCCGAGTCCTTCACCAGTTCGTTGATGTTCTCTCGTACCTGGGCGATATCCTTGCCCTTCTTTTTCGTCTTTTTTGCCGAAGCTTTCTTCTTCGCCGTTTTCTTCGCCGTCCCCTTGCTTTTTCCCTTTGCCTTCTTCTTCATGCCCATGACTCGCCCTCCCGAAACTCTCGGCGTCGTCCGGATCCCGGCTTCAGCCGCGTCAGGCAATCTCATGAGTTAGCAGCGACTTAACCCGCAGATTCCACGCCGCCAGTGCGCGGAGCTGCGATGCAAACTGGGCTCTTCGGCCCACAAAACGAAAGGCGCGCTTTTCAGCGCGCCTCCGAAAAGATTGCTAGAGCACTTCTTTTTTTCTTTACCCTATATATTCAGAATAGCATTTTGCAATGGGTGTTTGTGTCACGTTTTGCAAATTTATATTTGCCATGTCATCAACAACTTGCGCATTTTTCGATCGAATTCCCCTCTTGACAAGATTTTTATCATTGCGAAAACTCCCTTCTCGATGGCAGCCCGGCCAGCAACCCTACTCTGAGGAAGTCTTCGCTCAGCCGATCCAGCACCTCTGGCAATCTGCGCGCAACCGAACTGCGGCTACATTGTAGAATTCGTGCAGTTTGCTCCTGACCGTGCTCCTGCAGGATGATGCGCACGATTAATTGCTGATCCCAATACTCCAACCGATCCAAGCACCTCTCCACATCCCGCACGAAGATGACCCGGTCTTCGAACGTAGTCGCGGTGTAGTACGTCACCTTCGCGCGGAAGAACTCTCTCCCCACAAACGAGGGCAACCGCCCGGTCTCTAACGAAAAGCGCATGTAGCGCCGCAACAGGCCCACCGTACGCTTTCGATACAGCCACAAATCAGAATTGCGATCAAGAGGATCGTCCTCCGGCCCAGCATCTTCGAGCCGAGCATGGTCCGGAACATTCAATCCCGCGGGAGAGTCGTGCGCCGGCAACTCCTCACATGCGCCCGCCGGCGAAGATTCCCCCGGAGGCTCATCTTCCGGCGCCAGCGGTGAGCCCGAGGCGAGCGCATCCTGTGGGGCAGAATCATCTGCCTCTGCCCCAATCCAATCCACCAACCCGCTCATGCCACACCTGCCGACGCATCCAGATCCCGCTCTTCGTCTCCCTCAAAGCCGTCGCAGTCGCCGTCATCCGCGCCCCATCGCGGTCCGCGCGGCAACTGGGCGGTTTCCGGCTCCCTCGAAGCCGGGGGCAGTTCAGCCATCGCACGCCCACAAGCCACGCAATAAATTTGCCCACTATCCACGGGACGCAGCCACAACCCGCCACAGCGTTCGCAATATTTCAATTCGAGCCGCTCCTCTTGCCGAGACGTATCTTTTGCGTTTACTCTTGCTTTCATCACTCCTCCTGGGCTCCGGGCTCGCGTTGCGAACCGGCGCAATTGCGGTTGAAGCGCATTTACCGAAGCCCGAAGGCTGCAGCGAAAAAAAGCCCTGCGCCGGCTGCCGCTCCTCGAGTGGCAACTGGACGCAGGGCTCGTTTCTCTTACGATGACCTGCTTGAGCTATTTACTTGTCAGACTTGCTGCGTGATCCTGCTTGCTGAACTCACACATTCCGGCAGAACGAATAACCCGCTCGCCGGAACCCTTTATGGTTCGATCGTCACCCCGGGCTCCAGCCCGGAACCCGGTTCGTGCTGGCGAAAAAATCCTTCCTCATACCCCGACTTCAGCACTCGGCCATTTTGCAAAACCACACTGACTCGTCCACTGAACTGCAGCAGCTTCAACAGGTTTTGCATGGAGCCGGAAAGCACCTCGGCCGCGCGCACTTTCCGGCGAAATTCGACAAAGTTCTTTGCTTCGTTGCAGTTATCTAAACCGGTCATGACGGAAGGTCCCTGAGGGAGAAGTTGGGTTATACAATATCGCGATCGTATAGCTGCCAATTTTCCGAGTCAAGGTCGTTAGACCAAAGGGTCTCTGTGGAAATCCCTCCACTTAGCATGGTGCTATACCTCACCGTGCTATACTCCCTGCCATGAAATTCCGAGTGCTACAAGACAACCTGCGCGAAACGCTCTGGGAGCGCATCGAGGAAGGCGACCTGACCGGCCTTCGGCTGGCGCAACAGACGGGCTTTAAACAGGCTCATATCTCCAACTTCCTGAATCGTAAGCGCGGCTTGAGCCTCGAAGGCATGGACCGGGTCCTGGCCGTCCAACATCTTTCTGTGCTCGATTTGCTCGACCCCTCCGAAGTGAACAAACGCGCTTCCATCCTGCCCCCCAGCAACGATGAATTCCAGAACGTCCTGCTCACCGACGGAACCGTGGCCGCCACTCAACCTCTCATCACCAGCATGAACGTCAAAGAAATCCTGAAATTTAAGAAAACTTTTCTCAAAAAGCTGAAACCCGAGACCGAGGGCAGTCGCCAGCAGTGGGAGCGCTTTGTACTCATCAAGGTAGACAACCGCGAAGGCATGAGCATGTACCCCCGCCTGCTTCCCGGAGCCACCCTCCTGATCGACCGCCATTACAACTCACTCAAACCTTATCGCAAGGGCGAGTTCAATATGTACGCCGTTCTCAAGAACGACAATTGCACAGTGAAATATGTGGAAACTGCCGGCAATCATCTGATTCTGCGTCCCCACAATCAGGATTTTCCCATCGAAGTCATTGCGATGGAAGAAGGCAAGTCCGCTTCCGACTACCTGGTCGGCCGCGTCTGCCACGTAGGCATTGAAACCTAAATACCGATGACGCGAGGCACAGTATTTGCCGTTGCGGTTTTCCTCAGCTTGACCACGACCCTCGCCGCAGCTCAGGCAGGGCAAATCTCGGGTGAGACGGTTTTCCCGCCCGACGCTGAGATTCGCAAGATACTCGCCGACCGGGTCGATATTCTCGCCGGCCACCAGGATGGCGTCGGCATCGTTGTCGGCGTAATCGGGCCGCAGGGTAAAAGAGTTATCCAGTATGGCCATTTCAGCCAGGCAGACCCGCGTCCGTTCGGCGGCGACACCCTCTTCGAGATTGGTTCCGTCAGCAAAGTGTTTACCGCTCTCTTGCTTGCTGACATGGTTCGAAAAGGTGAAGTGGCACTCGCTGATCCGGTCGCCAAGTATCTCCCCGCAGGCGTCAATATCCCTGAACACAATGGCCGCTCCATCACTTTAGTGGACCTGGCAACTCATACCTCAGGCCTCCCGTTTATGCCCGATGAGTTGCCCGCGTTCAAGACTTCAGCGACCCCAGACAATTCGGATGCTCAGCTCTACCGGTTTCTCGCCCGCTACCAACTGACACGCGACCCAGGCGTCGAGTGGGACTACTCCAATATCGGTTACTGGCTTCTGGGACAAGCCCTCGCGACGCGCGCCGGGACGGATTACGAGACCCTGCTGCGGACGCGCCTCCTCGCTCCCTTGAGGATGAAAAATACCACGATCACCCTCACTCCAAAACTCAAACCCAGGCTCGCGGTCGGCCACAATGCGGTTTTGCAGCCGGCGGCGGCTTTTTCCTCGGTTTCCATTTATTCGGCTATGCCAGCTGCGGGCGGCCTGGTTTCAACCGTCGATGACCTTCTGACTTTTCTCGCCGTGGCCCTGGGTTACGAGCCTTCGCCGTTGGCCCCAATCATGGCGGCGATGCTCAGCGCGCGGCGTCCCATTGATGGAGATGGAAGTGAGCAGACGCTGGGATGGGTGATGACTGGTAAGGGTAACGACCAACTGGTCACGCACGACGGCTTCACCTGGGGATACGCGAGTTACGTAGCCTGGGATCCGAAGACTCGCACCGGGGTCGTCGTGCTCTCGAATCAACTGACCAGCGTCGGAGACATTGGCCGTCACCTGCTGCGGCCGAACCTGCCGTTAGAACCACCCACTGTCACCAGGCACACTGAGATCAATCTCGGTTCGGCCGTCCTCGACACCTGCGCAGGTCAGTATGAGGCGGAGGGCGTGGGAGTGTTCAACATCGCTAGGGACGACGGCTTCCTGACCATCCAACTCCCCGCAGATTGGGGACTTCCGAAATTCCGCCTCCGCCCAGAAACCCAACGTGACTTTTTTGTCGCGGAGCTCCCGGTTCGGGTCACGTTTCAAACCGACAACGAGGGACACGTGAACGGACTCCTGCTTTACCCACCGCGTGGACAACACCCGCTACCCGCGAACCGGATTCATTCGGAAAAGTGATACCCGTTCACCCTCCCATCTCCATCAGCATCCACCGCGTCGATCAATTCCTCGTTACCGTTGCGCTGGCCTGCCCTTTCCATCGTTGAACATTCACTCCCACGACCAGGAACCAGAAGAAGACCGGTATCTCCCCGAGAAGGCCAGAGATCAGGTTGTAGGGGGACAGGTGTTTTACGAGCGGGTTTGATAGATAGGTCAGCCAGCCCAGACCGGCAAACGCCATCAGCGGGCCCAGAATTCGAGGCAGAAAGGTCGACCTGAAAATCAGATAGCCGATTAGGATGCAATAGAATCCGTGAAATACCAGGGCGATGTTTATGCCTTGGGGCTGCAAGCGAAGAGCCTCAAAGGTGAGCCCCGCGAAGGCGAAGAACACCGCGAGCAAAGAGAGGCTTCGGTTCACGGGCCTAAAGATGTCATAACAGATCAGAGTCATGGCAGCCATGCCCGCATTCGCGACGTAGCCCCCTACATAATTCAATCTTCCATGAACAAGTTTTTCGGTGAGCCCCGCGGTCAAGAGACTAAGAAAATAAAGGAGACCCGCGATCCGCGCCTTCAAACGCGGCGACGCTTCTGCAAAGCGCTGCATCATCACGGCGGCGCTCATAAGCTTTTCTCCTCATGCGAGTTATTGAATGGCGGGCGGGTACCGGCGCCGCTGCAGTAATCGAGTGCATTCATGCCGCGCCAGCCTGCTCCTTCCATCGTTGAAGGTTCACGCCCATCACGAGGAGCCACACGGTCAACGATCCTTCCCCGATGATGCCGGGGACCCGGATGTAGGGGTCAAGATCGTTTGCCAACGGCGGGTACAAAAAAGTCAGCCAACCCAAACCGGCAAATGCCATCAGCACTCCCAGAATTCGAGGCAAGAAAGTTGACCTGAGAATCAGGTATCCAATCAGGAGGCAATAGAATCCGAAAAATACCAGGCCGAAGTTGTAGGCCTGACCATACAGTTTGAGAAACACGAACGCTAGAGCCTGCCACTGGTCGGCCTTAAACACGTTCGAGTACTGCCCACCGCTCAAGATGACCATGGGGGCGAGGTAAAAGACGCATGCAAAAGCCTGAACGGAGCATCCGAGCAGGCTGAAGAAGGCCGCGACCAAAGAGAGGCTCCTGTTCACCGGCGTAAACAAATCATAAAAGAGCTGAGTCACAACGATATAAACCGCGACATTCATCAGGAGTGCTGCGAAGCCTAACCGGAATAAAGCCTCGTGGGCGAGGATGTTGGTCGCTGTAGCCGCGGCATCGCCAGATATGACAAGCTTGAAGCCGGGGACGGCGAGTCCTCCCGTCAGGAAGACGAGCAAATAAAAGGCCCCTGCCATCCTGGCCCTGGGACGCGGCGACGCCGCTGCAATCCCTTCCGTCATCCCGCAGCCTCCAAAGGCAATATTCCGGCGTCCACGAATCTACAACTCGCCCAGACTGTCAAACATCTTGAAGAGCTTGTCGGCGCCCGCCCGATAGATCACATAGCCTTTACCGGCGTCTGTAGTTTCGCGGAACAATAACTCGCCACGACCATCTCCGTCCGCATCCACGGCGTCGATTAACTCCAGCCGTGGGGTCACGTCAAGGTGAAACTTGTCGGTGACTCCCGAATACAGCTTGCGCAGATCGCCGTAGATGTCAGTTCGTGTCACCAGCGTAATGGAATACTCTTCTGGCACTGCGGTCGCCCCAGGTGCAGGAGGAAAGTGCGCTTCCGCAGTCAGGATCATCACGATCTGGTTGTTCGTCCATATATCGAAGGCGCGGAACTGAACGTTGTCTAGCACCGGCTGAATCGGCTTTGCCGGAGCTTTGCGGCGCGCCGTAGCCGCCTTCGCCGGAGGGGTCGCCGGAATTTGGTTTCTGGCCAGCGCCTTAACGTAAGCCTGAACTTCAGCTCCTGCGAGGGTAAGCATCTGATTGCGCCGCTCGTCCTCTTCGCCGGTCTTCCAGAAAAACTTGTACGACTTCGGTTCCGGCCCATTAGCGTCGGAAATTGCCGGCACAAGTTGCACCGACCCCGAGCCAGCGGCGGCGACGCTTGCCGGGGACTCAGGCTTGCCGGCCTTCGGCGCCGTTTCCTCCTGATCCGGCGGCGGCTCCTGCGTAGGCTTCCCGCGTCGCAGCGTGGGGCGATAGTAGTCTCCCGTTTGACTTTGCGCTGCCTGCCCCTGAGATGCCGAAGCCTGAGAACCTTGAGCCTGGGATTCTTGGCCTTGCGGCTTTTGTCCCGAGGTCGATTGATTTGGTGTCGATTGATTTGGTGCCGATTGACCTGGCGTCGATTGACCTGGCGAAGTCTGCCCCGCTGTCGGCGCCGGCGCTTGCTGCTTAGCGCTTTGATCCGGAGGTTTGTCCGATGCTGGCGGAACTCCGGCGGTCTGTCCGGTCGACCCCGCGCTTCCGGAAGAACCGCTCGCGGGAGTCGTAGCCGGTGGGGAAGCGTTTGTAGCGGCAGGCTTCTCCGTCGATCCTGTCGCGGCTGGAGCAGTAGAAGCCGGAGTAGTGGAAGCCGGAGCACCGGAGGCAGACCCGGAACTCGGGCTCGCCGACGCCGCAGGCTGCGATGACTTTTCTCGAGTCAGGCGCGGCGGCGCGTCATTATCGCCGCTGTTCAACCCCACCGGCACGTTTTCCGCTTTGTGCGCGACATTGGCCGGCGCGGTTCCATTAAGCATGTAAGAACCCGCGCCCACCCACGGTTGGGCGACGCCCGGAGTCTTGCTGTGCAGCGCTCCACTCACCGTAAATAGTCCCAGCGAATCCCCGGACTCCACAGCCTCATAGACCGTGCCGGAATCCAGCGCCATCGGCACGGGATCCGCTTTATATTCGCTGGCATCGTAAAATTTACCATCCACCAGAATTGCGATTGGGATCAACGTCGCCTTGCCCCCGCTCGCGAGCTGCAAAAGCGCCACCGCCCGCGGTCCTTTGACGGGTTTCTTCTTAGGTTCGGGAGATTTCTGTTGGGGAACGTCGGGCTCCGGGCGCTTGAGCTGGGGCCTTCCCTGCGCCGAAACCGGCGGAACCGTCGCGGCAAAAAACGCCAGAAGGACGATGACGGCGAACCCCAATCTGCGGTATAAGAAGCTTCTGGACATAAGTCGTTCGGCCCCCGGCCGCGATGTGGCCGAGACAATGGACGCCATCTTCAACCCTTCCCTGGAAATGAGGCGATCATGAGCATCAATGTCAATGATAAGGCTCCCGAGTTTACTTTGCAGGACGAGAACGGAAAGGAAGTCTCGCTGAAAGGTCTGCGCGGCAAAGTTGTGGTGCTTTATTTCTATCCTCGCGCGGACACTCCCGGCTGCACCATCGAAGCCTGCGAGTTCCGCGACACATTCAAACAGATGCAGAAAACCGGCGCCGTGTTACTTGGCATCTCGCCCGACACGCCTAAAGCGCAGAAGAAGTTTCAGGAGAAATTCCAGCTGCCCTTCTCTCTGCTGGCCGATGCCGACAAAAAAGTCGCCGACGCCTTCGGCGTGCTGCAGGAAAAGAATATGTATGGCAAGAAGGTCATGGGCATCGTCCGGACCACGTTCGTCATCGGGCCAGACGGCAAGATCCAGCATATCTTTCCTAAGGTGAAGG
This sequence comes from Verrucomicrobiia bacterium, assembly GCA_035484995.1. Taxonomy (GTDB): domain Bacteria; phylum Acidobacteriota; class Terriglobia; order Terriglobales; family Acidobacteriaceae; genus Sulfotelmatobacter. Next base: position 9,249 of record DATHOK010000223.1, read on the forward strand.
CGGAAGGTCACGCCGGAGATGTGCTGGCTTACCTGAAAGAGTCGGCGAAAGGCGCCGCATAGACCGAACCACGCGTGGAACAAACTTGCGCCTCAGAGCGTACCATCATCCAGGAAGCACTGTTCGTGCTCCTTGCAGACTCCGCGGGAGAACAACCATGCGAAAAAGTGTGAAAGCCGTCTCGATTCTCGCCATACTCGTGCTTGCCGCCGGCAGCCTCACCGGGACTGCTGCTGCAGCCGACAACTCCGGATCGATCGCTATCGTTTTCAAGGACGGGACCCGCCAAACCCTTGACCTGGAGGAGATTGCCCGCATCGACTTCAAGTCTCCCGTCGTGATCGTCTTCAAAGATGGACACCACCAGAACCTTCCTGCCACCATCGCCCGCATTGATTTCGAACCCGCCGACAGTGCTTCGTTGCCCAGCCGGAACCACTTCGTGGGCAAGTGGGAGGTGGGCATGGGTGGAGACGGCGGCAATTTCTATATCACCCTCGAAGCCGACGGCGAAGCCAAGAAGACGCATGGCGAGAGCCACGGCAGGTGGGTTTTAGTTGATGGAGAAGCTCGTATCAGCTGGGACGACGGCTGGCATGACATCATAAGGAAAGTTGGCTCGAAGCACGAAAAATTGGCTTTTGAACCAGGCAAATCGTTCGACGATTCGCCATCCAACGTCACGGCCGCCAGGAATACGGAACCCAGACCAATTTAGGCGGGCGAAAGCCTTGTCTAGCATTTAAGATTTCGCTGGCATGGGCACACCGCCAAGTAAAGTCAATCGGGAAAAATTTCAGCCTCTTCATCGCGCGTTCTTCGCCCGCGGGCCGCGGCGCGTAGCTCGCGAACTTCTCGGCAAGGTGCTGGTGCGCCACAGCGACGGGCAGTTTCTCACCGCCCGCATCGTCGAAGTCGAAGCTTATCTTGGGAAAAACGATCCCGCCTCCCACTCCGCCGCCGGCAACACCGCGCGCACTGCGGTGCTGTTCGGCCCCCCCGGCTACGCCTATGTTTATTTCATCTATGGCAATCATTACTGTCTGAATGTGTCGTGCGAGCGTGACGGCAGGGCGGGAGGCGTGCTGTTCCGCGCAGTCGAGCCGTTGCGCGGCGTCGAAGAGATGGCGCAGGCGCGAAAAATCGAAGTGCGCGGACCGCGGGATCTAATTCGCCTCACCAGCGGCCCCGGGCGATTGGCCGAGGCCTTCGGCATCACCCGCACGCGTGACAACGGCGGCGATCTGACTTCGACTCATTCCGGCTTGTGGATCGGGGACGATGGCTTCCACGCCAGAAACATCAAAACCACCCCCCGCATCGGCATCAGCAAGGCAGCCGACAAGCGGCTGCGATACATCCTCGCCGGAAACGCTTTCCTTTCCGGACGAAAAACACCTCCCGAAACTAGAGCACGCTTGAAATTTGACAAACGGGTGTAGACTGTCGGTCGGGTCGAATGTGCGGAAAGCCGCTCTACTCAAGGTATTTCGCTGAAACGCCGGCCCATGTTCCGCCCGGTTGTTTTTTCGGCATCCTCCGAACGGAACAGGTCATCTGATTGCGTAGGAACCTGCATGCGGCGGTTCAGTTTATTTCGCGCTTCGCTTGTCACCCTCACGATTCTAGCCGCGATTGTGCCGGAACTCTCCCGGGCGGTGGATGCAGTCCGGCCGCAGACACCTGTGGCTCCTTCCAACATTGTGATCGGCTTCGTCGGCGGCTTTGTCAGGCATGACAACCTGCACCAGGGCCCGGTTCAGTTCGCACAACGGATGCAACGAAATGCCGCCAACGATACTTATGTCCGGGTTTTTGAGAACCGCCGCAGGAAGCAAGCCTACGACGCTATTCTCCGCCTTCTCGATACCAACCGCGACGGCATTCTTTCCGCAGAAGAAAAAGCTCGGGCCCGCATCATCCTCTACGGCCACAGCTGGGGAGCGTCCGCGGCCGTGACGCTGGCCCGCGACCTGCAGCGCGTGGGCGTGCCCGTTATGCTGACCGTGCAGGTCGATAGCGTCGCAAAAGTCGGGCAGAACGATTCCGTGATTCCCGGTAACGTCGCCGAGGCCGTGAACTTTTACCAGCCGCACGGCATCATCCACGGTCGTCCGCGGATCGTCGCAGCCGACCCCGACAGAACTGCGATTCTGGGAAACTATCTCGTGGATTACAGAAAGAATCCCGTGCAGTGCCCCGGCGCCTCCTGGGCTGATCACGTCTTCATTCCGGACCACATGCAGAGCGAATGCGATGCTCACCTCTGGTCGCAAATCGAAACCATGGTGCGCGAGCGGCTGGTGCGCGACAGACTGGTGCACGACACGCAGGCTCCTGCTTATACCTCTTCGGCTACTGCGCAGGCGGATTCTGCCGCTGATCGTCCGCAGCACTAATCAATATTTCGGAAGCAGAATGTTGTCGAGAAGCCGCGTCGTGCCTACGAACGCTGCCACCGCCACCAGCGCGCCGCCGGCGAGGTTCTTGACTGGATCGAGGCCGTCCGGATCGACGATCTCGACGTAGTCGAGGCGCACCGATTTTTCTCCTGCAACTTCTTCGCGACCAGTAGCTGCGAGCTTTGCCACATCGCGCTCGCCGGCTTCCCACGACTTTTTCACTCTCATCAGCGCACGGTGCAGCACCAAAGCCTGTTGTCTCTGCGCGGAATCGAGATAGGCGTTGCGCGAACTCATGGCCAATCCGTCCGCCTCGCGCACAATCGCACCCGCGACAATCTCCACGGGAAACATCAGGTCGCGCACCATGCGGCGAATGATCGCTAACTGCGCCGCATCCTTCTGCCCGAAAAAGGCCGCATCCGGCTCGATAATGTGAAATAGCTTGGCCACCACCGTGGTGACTCCGCGGAAATGTCCAGGCCGCGAACGCCCGTCAAGCTTGCTGTTCAGCTCTTCCACCGTAACCCAGGTCACCGCGCCCGCGGGATACATCTCCTCAACCGACGGTGCGAAAAGTGACTCCACTCCTTCTTTCGCCAGCAAGTCGCGGTCGCGTTCGAAATCTCGCGGATATCTCGCCAGATCTTCATTCGGACCAAATTGCGCGGGATTTACAAAAATCGATGCCGCCACAATATCGCAAGCGGCCATAGCCGCTCGAACTAAGGACAAGTGCCCTTCATGCAGCGCTCCCATGGTGGGCACGAATCCCAATCTCTGGCCGCCACGCCGCGCTGCACGGCACGCCGCCCGCATCTCTTCGATGGTCTCGTAGATTTTCATCGCTCGGAAGATCGCTTCAGGGGGTGGAGATCCAATCGATCGCAACCTGCGCGCTTTCGAGGTCACCCGCCACAATTCCGCGGTTTCGTCGAATCGCGATTTTGTCCGCTTCGGAAGCAGCGGGCTTCTCCTCCACCAGAATCGCGACTGCGCGCCCGTAAGGCCAGGCAGATGCGGGCAGCCGCGCCAGCGCGTTCAAAACTTCTTCCGGTTTCAAAATCTGTTCTTCATTGGCGGTGATGCTGGTGAGCAGGCCGACCGCCTCGGGACGGATGACGAGATAGGGATTGCTCCAATGCCTGGTTCCTCCCAGCTTGGTTTCTCCCGACCTGGTTTCTTGCAGGGACACGGACGGATACTTCGCCGGATCGGCCGGAGCAACTGCCTGCAGAAGAGTAGCCGCATCCGGCGGCGGGGGCGCGTTCCGCTGCGAACAGGCGATCCCGAAGCTCACCATCAAAACAGATACCAGGCCGGCTCGCCCGAGTCGGCGCCAGGCGGTAGAAAAACTCACCGCACCACCGCAGGAACGTCCGTCTTCACCGCCCAGACCAACGCGACCACCCATCCGATCATGGTCCAGCCTAGAAGCAAATTCAGCAGCACAATCGCAGTCGTATCTCGCTTATTGCGCGCAAGCGCAAGGATCGAAGGCAGAAAATACATGACGAACCCAAAACCGAGAAACGGCAGAAAAAACCCAGGCAAGAAGTGAGTCATAGCAACCTCCTGACGAATATAGCCTAGCACCAAGCCAGCCCGTAATGCTCGAAGCCGATCTTAAGATCTATGCGTGGGATCCATGTAAATCCGTGGCAAGTATTTTCTAGCGCCGCAGCGCCCGTTTCCGCGCCAGCACAGTGTCCAGCCCGGCTTTCGTCTCCCGAGGCAGATGATAGGACTCCTCATCCGAGGGATAGTGCAGCGACTTCACATCCGCCCGAAACGTGCGCACCGCGTTGCTGATCAGAGCGGCGGCGTCGCCGTAGCGGCGCACAAACTTCGCTGGCGCCGTAAATGTCAGGTTTACCAGGTCGTGGAACACCAGCACCTGGCCATCGCACTCCGGACCGGCGCCAATCCCGATGGTCGGCGTGCCCACCTCGGCCGTAATCATGGCCGCCACTTCGCGCGGAATTCCCTCCAGCACAATGCAGCACACGCCAGCGCGATCGAGCGCCATGGCATCGCGCATCAGTTGATCGATGCCGCTGAGATCTTTCCCCTGCACCTTGTAGCCGCCCATCATATTGACCGATTGCGGCGTCAGACCAATGTGGCCGGCCACGGGAATCTCGGCCTCAATGACGCGGCGAATCAGCTCGGCGCGTTTTTCGCCGCCCTCGATCTTCACCACTTCCGCGCCGCCTTCCTTCACAAAGCGCGTGGCGTTAATCAAGGCGCTTTCCGGGTCAACGTGATAAGACCCGTAAGGCATGTCCGCGAGCAACAACGCGTGCTTCACGCCGCGGCGCACTGCCTTCAGGTGATGCAGCATCTCGTCCATGGTGACCGAGAGCGTGTTTTCGTAGCCGAGAATAGTTTGGGCAAGGGAATCGCCCACCAGAACCATCTCGATGCCGGCTTCATCCACCAGGCGCGCAGTGGCGTAATCGTAGGCGGTAAGGCAAGTGATCGGTTCGTGGTGGAGTTTGTATTCCCGCAGAGAAGCGGTTGTGATTTTCTCGCGAGTCGTACCCGGACTAGTGAAGTCGGGACGCCCGCCGATCGGGGTGAGACTCATCATGGCCTCCAGTGCCCCTCCGGCTCGGCCGGATAGAGCCTGTTCAGCATCTTCGTGGATGCTGGAACAATTTTACCCTCAGTGAGCGGGAATGACCAGCCGCTACTTCGGAGCCTGCGACTGATCGATAAGCATATTTATATTCAATACGTTACGAGGGCAAGAATATACTAGACGCACATGTATAACTCTGCTAACGTTGCAAATTCAACGACTTGGAGAGTATTCCGAGTACAGCAGGGGTGTGTGTCATGGCTAAGTTTAGCGCGACGCAACTTGATATATTTCTGGCGCTCATCTTGTCTGGAATTGCTTTGGGGTATTCCGTGAGCGGGCTCCCCCCAAGCATTGTATGGGCGTGTGTTATATGGGCTGGAGTCTGGGTGTGTCTATCGCATCTATTCTTCATCCACGATGCCACGGCTTCGTGCCCGCTAATTGTAAAGTTGGTGATCTGGGGTGCGGCGACATTCTTGATTCTAGCGGTGTCATGGACGCCTGCAAGAATCCAATATGCGAAAGAGCACGCACCTCCTCCTGCTCCAGTACCCTCGCCGGAGCCTGATGTTGCTTTGCGATTTGTTGATCCGAAACATCCGTCGCTGGCGATCGACAATATTTCTGATGCGGTGGCTAGGAATATAAAGTGGGAGGTGGTTCTTTGGAATATGGAACATTTAGATCAGACGGACCCGCTTCCAATTCCAACAGCCACGTTTGATTTTATTAAGCCGCATGATGAGAGTGGATTTGAGGAGATATTCGGTTCTTTGGCAGCATCGCTTAAACCCGGTGACAAGTTGATTGGGTCAGCTGTAGTTGATTGTCCAGAATGCGTCAGCGGCAAAACATACATGCTGTATATCGTATGGGGGAAGGGGGGATGGTACTCTCCGCTGCCGCAAGCTCCGGGTAAATTGTTCATGCCAGTTAAACCGACGAAACGTGGGTTGTTGGTTTATTTTGCAACGCTAAATAAACTGGCAAAAACAGTGAACCATATCCAGATAGGTGAAAGATGAAACCGGAATATAGAGAAGGTGTGAAAGTGCGGAAAGAATTTGAGCGCACGATGACGGAATTGTTTCGTGCGCCCAAGCCCACAGAGCGGAAGCAGCCGAAGGCTACTTCGCGCAAGTCCAAACGCTCCGACAAGGACTAGAAGGGAACTGGTGTTTCCCCCGCCCCTGTCGCTTCGTGGCGCGGCGATTGGTTCTTACCGGTGAGTTCATTGTAGGTAAGACGACGGCCAGCGATTTGAGACATGGCGAGTGCAAAGCGATCCGCATCATTCAGCGGATTGTTTCGCGTGGCGCGATTGTTAAAACGGAACACTTGTTCATCTAGGTAACGGTCAAGATGGAATGGCTCGACAGCAACGTAGGTTCCTCGGAGCATCCGTTTAAGCAGCGACCAGAAATTCTCAAGTCCCTGCGTGTGAACCTGCCCGTCCACGTATTTCTCGGCATGGTTAACAACTTGGTGAACAAAGTTGCGATGCAGATGATCGAAACCAACACCGGAATCCGTGTACACCGCGCTGCCATGCTCTACGTTGTCAAGAATCGCGTTCTGCAAAGTCTCGCGTTTGACGTTTGGGACAACCTTGGCGCGCACCTGTCGCAGTTCGCGGTCGAGAACACCAAAGACCGCAGTCTTCTCGACATAGCCGTAACGCTTCCCTTGGCCGCGTCCATGCCGGAGATTCAGTTTGCGGCTGCGGTGCATCTTGTACGGGTTTGGGCCGATAAAGGTTTCATCGCTCTCCACCGGACCGCCATCGCTTCCGCCGAACTTATGCGCC
>DATHOK010000224.1:0-2957 GCA_035484995.1 Verrucomicrobiia bacterium
ATTTCGGCGGAGTTGTTCATGGAGCGGCCGATGAATGCCACTTTACGCCCGTGCTGATGAGCCAGTTCCACGGCCAGCCGAATGCGATGAATGGAAGAAGAGAAGCACGAAATGAAGAGCCGACGTTGAGTGTGAGCGAAAACCTCGTCAAACTTGCGCCGCACCGCGCGCTCGCTCGGCGTGTAGCCTTTTCGCTCAACGTTGGTCGAATCCTGAAACAGCGCCAGGACACCCTGCTGGCCGTATTCGGCGAAGGCGTGCAGATCGAACAAATGATTGTCCGTGGGCGTGGGATCAACTTTGAAATCACCGGTATGAATGATCACGCCCAGTGGAGTGTGAATTGCGAGCGCAACGCAATCCACCAGGCTGTGCGTCACCCGAATGGGATGGATAGTGAACGCACCGACTTTGAACCTTTCGCCGGCCTGAATCTCGCGCAGGTCGGCATCGTCGAGCAGTCCGTGCTCGTCGAGTTTGTCTTCCACATAGGCTAGCGTGAATTCCGTGCCCCACACCGGCACATTGAGTTCGGAGAGAATCCAGGGCAGCGCGCCGATGTGATCTTCGTGGCCGTGGGTGAGAATGATCCCGCGAACTCGCTGCCGATTCTCGATCAGGTAGGAAATATCGGGAACCACAATGTCGACGCCGAGCAACTCAACCTCGGGAAACATGAGTCCCGCATCGATCACAATAATGTCATCCCCCCAACGCACGGCCATGCAGTTCATACCGAACTCGCCGAGCCCTCCGAGGGGAACAACCTGCAATTTTCCAGTTGGCATTAGATATTGATGATGCTAGCACACGCAGGAGTGGCCAGTAGCCAACGTCGAGCGACTGAGACCGCTCTTCGCGCTGGCCTTTGGCGTCGCACTGAGCTAAGGTTGAGGTAATGGCCGACGCTGAATCTAAATCCTGGCTTCGCCGCAATGTCGAGAAGACCCTTGTCAAGGGATTGACACGCGCTTACTCCACCGTGCAGGTTGATCCCGCAAGGTTTCTAGTGCAACTGCGCTCCGCGTATAGGCTGCCGATCAGCGGTTATCACGGTGTGTATTCGCTTGATATGGGCGAACTCGACGTTGTGGCCGACGAAGTGATTCGCAGCGGCATGAAACTTGCGGCGCTTGAGGGGGCGGGCTTTGGCCTCGGCGGCTTGATCACCATCTTTCCCGATCTCGGCATTTTGTCGGCCATCACCATGCGCACCATCCAGAAGCTGAGTCTGGTCTACGGATTTCAGTTCAACACCGACCATGAAATCGCCGAACTCTGGATCGCTGCCGCCAGCGCGGCCGGGGTCGACATCAGCCGTGAACTGCTGGAGAAAGAAGTGGTCAACAAGTTCGTTCCGCGCGTGATTCAGCGCATCGCGGCGCGGGCCAGCGCTGAGGTGGTGGAGAAGTGGGCGGGACGCATGATTCCACTCGTGAGCTCCGCCCTCGGCGCGGGCCTCAACTACTGGTTCGTGCACGCCTGGGGTGAGCGTGCCAAGGCCCACTTCCGCCAGCGTCATCTGCAACTTCGGCAGCAAGCCCAGCCGATACCTTTGTCGCCACAGCCGCCTGAAGTTCTCCCGGCACCGGCACGCTAGCCGCCCGTCTTTGTGATAAAAAAAAGAATGATCAAGTTCAGTTGCGCCGCAATCCTCTTCGATCTCGACGGAGTGCTTGTCGATTCCACCCACTCGGTGGAGCGGCAATGGCGCATCTGGTCGCGCGAGCAGGGAATTGACGAAGAGAAAGCAGTTGCCGTTGCTCATGGCGTGCGGGCCATCGAAGTGATTCGCAAAGTCGCTCCTCATCTGGACGCAGAAAAGGAATTGCGCAAGCTGGAAAGCCGGGAGGCGGGAGACTATGACGGCGTTGCCGTCATGCCCGGGGCCATCGATCTTGCCCGCTCAATTCCTCACAGCCGCTGGGGCGTGGTCACGTCGGGAACGCGGCATCTGGCGGTTGCGCGGCTGCGGCTGGCTGGCATACCAGCTCCGAAAATCATGATCACTGCGGATGACGTAGGGCGCGGAAAGCCCGATCCCGAGCCATATTTGAAGGGTGCAGAGCTATTGGGAGTGAATCCGGCAGAGTGCCTGGTGATCGAAGACGCGCCCGCCGGCATCCAGTCTGCGCATGCTGCGGGGATGAAAGCGATTGCGTTGACCAGCACCTATCCCGCGTCTGCGCTGAGTGAGGCCGATGCGGTGATCCAGAGGCTGGATCAGATTCGCGTGTCTCCCGGCGTTGCCGGCATGCTCGCGGTGAACATTGAATAACGCAGAGCGAGTGTTAGCGCAACCAATCTTCCAGCTCGATCCCACCTTCAGTCTTCTCATCGCGATATTTCACGATCACCGGGGTATATAAAGAGATTCCCAAATCTACGGCGGTACCCTTCGTTACCGCGCGGGACCCCGGCACAACCACGGCGCCTTCGGGAACTTCAAGTGGCGCTTCGGGCGTGGCGCGGTAAACTTCGTTGCGCACAAGGTCGTAGAGCGGCGTCGAGCGGGTCAAAATCGTTCCGGAGCCCAGCACGGCGCGCGCCCGTACCAGCGTGCCTTCATACACCCCGCAGTTGCCGCCGACCAGCACATCGTCTTCAATGATCACGGGCGCGGCGTTGACCGGTTCGAGCACTCCGCCTATCTGCGCTGCAGCGCTCAGATGTACGCGCTTGCCGATCTGCGCGCAGGACCCTACCAGCGCGTGGGAATCGATCATCGTTCCCTCATCTACGTAGGCGCCCACGTTGATAAACATCGGCGGCATGCAAATCACTGAGGGCGCCACATAAGCTCCCGCCCGCACCGAGGAGCCGCCGGGAACAATACGCACACGATCGGCAACAGAAAACTGCCGGGCAGGGAAGGTGTCCTTATCCACGAAGGTTAGGGCCGCGCAGCTCGTCTCAGACAGTTCCCCCAGGCGAAACCCAAGCAGAATGCCATGCTT